>JACMMA010000768.1 GCA_014379275.1 Armatimonadota bacterium
CGGTACTTTCCCGCAAATTCGGCGGCTACGGTTTTCACACTCTGTGTGAAAACCGTAGCCGCCGAATTCGCGGGAAAACAGCAAGGGCTAAGCCGGGACGCGGAACACCTCTCGTAGAAACAGCACCGCAGGTGAAACCGATCCAACGATGCGTTGGCCCCGTCCGGGAAGGACAACAAAAACAAACGCGACAGACCAACCCTGATTTATGTACTCCCCGTAGGTTTTTGTCCCCTGGTTGAAGAACCATCAAGTATGCAATATCGCTTTGGGATCACGCTTGCGATGATCGGCTTTTTCGTTGCGATGCCGGCAGGGGCGCAGTCAGAGACAAAGGCTGCCCTGGAAAATCCGCCGACGCTTGCTGGTTGTCTCGACTACTTAGACTGGGATCCTGCCGAACGCGGCACACTGCTTGTTGTCGCGCCACAAAGGGCGCGTTTAGCCGGCGTCAAACCGTTCCGTAATGGTGGGACGAACACGATGGAGTTGCGTCTTCCGCCGGGCAAGGAGTCGGTGCGCCCGGGTAAGTACGGCTTCCGTCTTTCCGTTATCGCCTCCCGGTATCGGCGGAAAGTAGTCACGGCGGGTGCGTTGTCGGCGGTGGTGCCGAATACAATGGCGGTGCTACGGTACAAGAACCTGCCCGAACCCGATTTGTTGCAAGGAGTTTCGTGGGAAAACCGTCCCCAAATACTGTTTGCGACACTCGACGCCGCGCAGTGGCGGAAACTGTTATCTGCCGACGGCCTGGGGGTCGGCGACCTGAGCCGCGACCAGCAGCGGTATTTCGTCGGCGTGTTCCCGCCGGAGATGCAACTACACCGCGCCGCCCCGGCGGATGATCAATCGTCAGGAAAAACCGAGCCGGTACCGTTTACAGACGTAGCCCGGCGCGGCACACGCTTACGTTTGTACAAGAACTTGCGATGGGACTTCGCGTTTCGAGACCCCAAAGGCGGCAATTTGCACATGGGCGACGGGGGGCAGCAGCCAGCGACAGCGCCGACCTATTCGCTACAGATTCCGATTCGCTTCCTCGATTCGGATGTCGTTGGCATCGATGAGAGCGACTGGGGGGGCGGGAACGGGGATGTATTCGGGGTGAACCTGATGGAATCGCAGCCGAACCGGTTGAAAGCGTCGGACCTGAACTATGACGCCCCCGCGCTCAGTGTGGCGGTTTCGCTGGACGGCGCGAAGACGGTCGGGGAGTTGGTCGCACGGGTGCAAAAGGTAGTCGGGTGGGAGTTGTACGCCGACCGACGCTACGCCGAACTGCCCGTTTACATTCGCGCCGCCGGGACCGCCCGTGCCGGAGACGTTTTGAAAGCCCTCGCCTACTCGGTCACGGGCACCTTCCGGCGCATGGACGCCGGTCCGGGCGCGGTGTTCGTTCTGACGGACGACCGCGTCGGCTCCGGAACACGCCTCGCTCTCATGGGTGGCTGGCTGGAAAACGCCCGTTATCGGCTGGAGGAAATGCAGACCACTCTACAGGAAAACGCGGCGAAGATGGCGGTGTTTCGTAACGCGACCTGGTCCGGTCAGGGGGATATGACCCCTTCCTCAGCCCTGGAAGCGCGATTGTTTCAGCCGGATATCACGCGGCAACTCAACGGGATGGAAACATTCACGCCGATCGGTGACTTGCCGCCGGGGGTACAGGAGCGTGTCCGCCGTCAGCAAGAAAGTTGGCGGGAACAGCGCGCCGAGAACAACTCCGTTAAACCGATACGCGAAGACGGCGTCGTCGTGACTTCAGAACTCCGGTTGGCCTGCGTCATTCCCGACATCGGCATGGTCCCACTCCCGCAAAGCCGTCTGAATTTCGCGTTCCCGGATGGCATCGTGCGATTGTGGGGGATGCTGTATCCCCTCACTATTCCGCCGGACGAGAAGACCACGCTACCGGCACGAATCTCCGGAAAGATTTTCGAGAGCCGGGAGCTTTTCGTGCGTGTTCGTAGCGACGCGGACGCCCGCGACGCCGCCCGAATCGCCGGGAAACGGGGCTTCAACTCGGTCCTCCTTGCCGCGGAGGGGCAGACCCCGGAAACCGTGGCAGGGTGGCTCGCCGCCGCCCATACCGCCGCGCCGAACGTCCGTCTGTCTATACAGGTGCCTCTGCTCTGGCGACCGCGGGAAAGCGGCGCGACGAACGCGGTTTTGTGGGATAAAAACATCGTCGGGGAAACGTACGGCGAGTCGGTCGGCCGCGTCGTTCCCGGCGAGGAAAAGGGCAGCATTCTGTCACCCGGCGAGCGAACTGACGGCGAATACATCGATGTTACCAACCCTGTGGCACGGCAAAACGTGACCGACCGGGTCGTAGCACTGGCGAAATGCTCGCCACATGTACAGGGAATACTATTCACCGATACACTTCCCTTCGGGTACGCGGCACCGTCGCCATTCGGTTCGCGCATTCGCGCCGATCGAGAACTCGGTTATACGGCGGGGCAGCGTCTCGCGTTTCTGCGGGACACGGGTACCGACCCGGTTGACCTGTCCCCGTTCGGCGATCTCTCGCAGCACTTTTTCGCCGGTAGCCGCTTGTATTCGGTGATGGTACAGGTATCGCTGCCGTTCTTCCCGGATCCGGGGCCGGACAGCGAAAACCTCCCTGTCATCAGTAGCCAGTCTCCGGTCTCGACCGCGACGAAAGAACTATACCCCCGCTGGTATGCGTCCCGTACCGAAAATCTGTCCGCCGCGATGGACACGCTCCACGAACAAATTTCGGCGCGGACCGATGGTTCCGTTCGCCTGTACGTTCACAGCACCGGCATGTTCCCGGGGGTCACGACCTGGACCCCGACCAAAACAAAAGTGGCAATGGGCGGCAGTGCGACCAAACCGACCGCGCCGCAAATGCCGGGTGAGCAATGGAACGTGGTTCCCTATCAGGACAGGATCGCTCCGGATTTTCCCGAACAGCTCCGCGCGATGCGGCGCGAGGAGCGGTTCGCCCGCGAGGCTTCTACCGCTCTCGCGTGGACGAGTGGTGGCACAACAAGCGATAAGACAAAGTCCCGGCATCGTTTTCTGCTCGATCTGCGTACCGCCCCCGTCGCCGAACTCGATTCCCTCTTGTCACAGATCGTTGTCGAGCCGTAGTCGGATTGCGGACCGCGACCGGTTCGTCGGACGGTTCGTCCGAGTCGTCCGCCCTGCGTTCCAGTTTGGCGGTGGTAAAAACAGGGTCGGAACAGGGCATGCCGTTCGCAGGGCAATCTACATAAGGAACAGGATGAATACAAATGCGCTGGAAGTCGCCGGAGGAGTGGTCGAAACTCACAAGCGGAGAAACCTGCCCGATGTGTCAGGACATTCACCTGGATGAGAATCCGCACAGTTTCTTGGTGACGGAGTTACCCACCAGCTATGTGCGCCTCCCCCGCAACCAGTGGATGCGGGGTTGGACTATCGTCGC
>JACMMA010000128.1 GCA_014379275.1 Armatimonadota bacterium
ATCTGGCCGGATTGGTATTTGTCGGACTTGTCGCCGAGGCGAATCGTGGCAGACTTGCGCCCTTTGCGAAGCGCATCGCCGTAAAGCTCGTTGTAGAAATTGAGGGCGAACATCATTTATCCTCTGACTGAATGTGGCAAACCAGCGTGAAACCGGTATGTTTCACGCCATTATACAGCACATAGCAGAGTATGCCGCTCAATGCGCAACGTCGTGCACAAACACGATTGAAGAAAGAACGGGTGCGGAAACACTCATCGCTCTGCTTCCCTGGTGAGGAGAGAAAAAGCGCGGGCGTCTGATGCCCGCGCTTTTCTAATGTCCCGACCCGATAACGTCGCTTATGCGTCCCGACGATTCCGGCGAACCGCAAACACGGTTCCGCCAAGCAGACCGAAACCCAACAGGGCGAACGTGCCCGGTTCGGGGACAACAGTGGGGATAACATTTGCCCCGCCCGGCGTCAGACTGTACCCTTCAGCGCCGGCACCGGACACGAAGTTCGGGTCAACCGTGTAGGGACCGGGGCTCGTGCCGTCTACTCCAAACACATAGCCGGTGCCGCTAATGCGCGCATATGCGTTCGGTCCCACCACGCCGCCGCCGTCTGGCGAGCCGACCTGTGGTCCGACGACCTCGACGTTGGGGAGGGCGTAAACGTAGTCCGTTCCGCCCGAGCTAGAGGCATTATCGATGTAGCCGAAGCCGGAAACGACCGACGTCCAGGGGAGCGAATCGAAGACACCGTTGTTGTCCACGTCGTAATCCGTCCCAACCATGCCGGAGTAGCCCTGGACGATTAGGAATGTGTTCGCGCCGTTCTCGATGTCGGGGGAGAAGTCCGACGTCACGACGCTGGTTCCTGGCTCCTGAGTGAACGTCGCGGAATCGCGCAAAAGCAGCAAACCGTTCGTGCCTGTAACAAACGAGTCCAGGGAGATCGCCTGGTCGATGGTTCCGGCGACAACGTTTTCCCCTTCCACGATCAAGAGCGTCAGGCCGGTCAGGGCAGTGTTCGGCAAAATGCTAGCGAGTTCGATGTACTCGAACCCGTTGTCATCGCCGGGTGGGTTGAACAGCACTTCGTTGAAGAAAACACTCTGCGCGGAGGCGGGGCGAGCCGCTACGACAGACAACATCACCGCAGATGCGGCAAGGGTACACACGGCAAAGAACGGGCGAGACATCTTTAACATAACATCCTCCTTGGAACGATAGCGATCGGTTCAGCACCCGCAAGTGAGTGCTCGGGTAGGGTACCTGGAAAGGATTGTACTCTTCCTACATTAAGTGGATATTAAGGGAGCACTAGTTGTGAAAAAACGATCCAGGAAGTTGCCAATGGTAAACATCCGTATGGATTGCGGGTATTCTTAGCCATGCGAATACTTATTCTGGGCGGCACCATCTTCGTCGGGCGGCATTTAGTCGCCGATGCCTTGAAGAAGAACCATGATGTCACGCTTTTTCACCGCGGTAAGCATAACCCCGGCTTGTTCGGCGGCGCCGTAGAAACCATCACCGGGGACCGTGCAGTCGCGGACGATCTCGCGAAGCTGGCGAACGGACGCGAATGGGACGCAGTGATCGACACGTGCGGCTATGTGCCGCGGATCGTCAGAATGTCCGCGGACGTGCTAAAGGATAGCACTCGCACCTATTGCTTCATTTCTACCGTTTCCGTATATGCCGACTGGTCGGTGAATGACGTGAACGAGGACTCGGCGCTGGCGACACTCACCGACCCTGCTACCGAGGAGGTGACCGGCGAAACCTACGGCGGGTTGAAAGCCCTGTGTGAGAGGGCGGTACGCGATGTTTGCGGCGACTCACGGACGCTGATTGTGCGACCGGGCTACATCGTCGGGCCACACGACCCGTCGGACCGCTTCACCTACTGGCCCCACCGCGTCGCGCGGGGCGGGGACATTCTCGCCCCGGGGGATGAAAACACCGCCGCGCAGTTCGTCGACGTGCGCGACCTCGCCGAATGGAATCTGCGCCTGCTGGAAGGGGGCGTGACGGGGACGTTTAACGCCGATGGTCTGCCGGTGCGTTTTGCCGAACTGCTGCCCGCATGTCGGACTGCGGCGGGACTTACCGAAGCCGCCGCACGTTTCGTGTATGTTCCCGAACCGTTCCTGAGCGAACAGGGCGTCGAGTCGTGGCAGATGCTACCTATCTTCACGCCGAAGGCCGCCGAGGACGCCGGTTGCGTGGATGTTTCCCGCGCCGTCGCCAGCGGCTTGACGTTCCGACCACTCGCCGAAACCGTCGCCGACACACTCGCCTGGGACAAAACTCGCACCGAGGACGCGAACACGTATAAAAACACGCTGACAGCGGACAGAGAGTATTCTTTGCTGGCGGCGTTCCGAAACACCGAAAACAGGTAGAACTATTGTGAGGAATTCCGTGACCAAAACAATAATCGCGATATTGGTTGCCGTCGTTACCATCGTTCTGACCATCGCGGTAATACTAGGTACGCTCTTCCTGATTGTTTTCGGAGGGCTATATATGTGGGGACGGATTAGTAGGCGTCGCCCGGAACCGGGTCAGCAACAGCCGTCAAACCTGGCATCGCCGACGTTGCCGCGCACGCGCCGGGAACATACCGATGCCGTGACTGCCGTCGCCTTCGATCCCTCGGGCGACTGGCTGGCGAGTGTCAGCCGTG
>JACMMA010000769.1 GCA_014379275.1 Armatimonadota bacterium
TCAGTAAATAATTAGTGATGTTGTCTACATTCATGTCTTATCTCCGATTGCCAATTTTTGGTGGGGCGTTCGCAACAAAGGTTTCAAGTATCAAGCATTGCTCTGCCTCAGTCATCGTGCGGCTTCCATTTTACCCGGAAAGAACAGACGGATGTCTCCAACCGATCTGTCTTCGTCCACTACTTGCCTTACTTGTCCGAAACACCCTTACCGACAACCCGTTCGTTACCTAACGCCGCTTGCGCCGCCGCGAACCGCGCAATCGGAACCGGTACGGCGAGCAGAAAACGTAGTTCAAGCCGATCTCGTAGCAGAAGCCGACCGAGCGCGGTGCGGTATTACGCCGATTATCCCGTCTACCGGTTCTCGACCACCATCACCGCCGCCGACAGAAGTTCCAGGAATCGGTCGATGTCGGCGTTCGTAACCGAGAGCGAGGGGCGGGTGCGGATCGAGTCGGTGCCCGCGCCGAGGAGGAGCAGGTCGAACCGTTCGCGGGCGGTTTCGATGAGCGATCCTTTCTGCGCCGGGTCGCGTAGCGAGAAGCCCTGGTACAAGCCCATCCCGCGCACGTTGTAAATCGTTTCGGGGAATCGGTCGCACAGTTCGCGCAAGCCTTGCGCGAGGTACTCTCCTTTTTCGGCGGCGAGCGGAATCAGGTTTTCGTCCTCGACGATTTTGACTTCCTGCACGACGCGCACCATGTCGGCGAGCGTGCCGCCCCAGGTCGAATCCAACACGCCGATGTCTTCGAGCGGTTCTTGCATGTACACCGCGCCGCACCCGAACTTTTTGCCGACCGCGACCGCCATCGGGGGGTGCGGCAGGTCGAAGTTATCGATGGCGAAGATTTTTCCGGTTGGTCCGAGCGACGTTTGTACTTCGTCGAACGCCAGATAAACGTCGTGCTTGTGCGCGAGTGCCGACAGTCCGGCGAAAAAGCGTGGCAGGGCGCAACGCTGCCCGCCCGCGCCCTGGATCGGTTCGACGATGATACCGACAATATCCTCCGCCATCTGCGAGAGTACCAGTTCCACGGTACGTAGGGCTTCATCGGTGCGCCGCTCGTTCTCGGCGGCGGGCAGACTATTGTCTATCGCCGGGAACGGTAGCTTGACGTTGCCGCCGATATGCAACCCGTGGAAATCCTTGGTCGCGACCGGGTCGGCGGTCTGTGTGATGCCCAGTGCGTACACCGTGCGCCCGTGAAACGCTTGATCGAAGTACAGGAAGCGGCGTCCGGTGATGTTGCGGTTCCCGGCGCGGCGTTTCGCGTTGAACTTGGCAACGAGATATTTCATCATGTTCTCGACCGCTTCCGCGCCGGAGTTAACGGCGTAGACTTCCAGATGCGGCACCGCTTTCATGGTTTCCGGCGCGAGGCGGTAAAGCAGGCGGTAGTATTCGAGGCATTCGGGCGTCAGGAAGTCGGGGTTGGCGACCTTGTTGTTGGCGGCGCGAACGAGGCGCGTGACGTAGTCCGGTTCGTACAGGCGCGGGTGGTTATGCCCGATGAGTTTCGAGCCGAAGTAGCCCGCCCAGTCGAAAAGTTGTTGCCCGTCCACGGTGGCAAGCGTCATCCCGAGCGATTTTTCCAAATCTACAACAAACGGATATGGGGTCGCGATGACGTATTGAGCAAGTTCGTCCAGCATCTGTTTCGATACGGGACCGGGGTAGCGGGGGTTTTGCGACATGAGTTATGACATCTTCCTATAGTTGTGGCGCGGGCGAAAATTTGCCCGAAACGGATCGCGTCCTGACTTTCCGTTGCGTTGGTCTACCGGGGCATGAATACCCCGGCTAACGCTTTTCAAGCCGGATAAATCCGGCTCCCGGCGTCGGTTCGCGGGTGCGTAGGTAGCTCGCCCGAGTGGGTGCGCTCAGCCCGATTCATCGGGCTTGGAAGCAATTAGCCGGGGTATTCATGCCCCGGCGGGCTTGCCGATTTGTCTTTTGCCCACTCCAATAAGAATGGGCGTCGTCCGCGTCCCGCCCGGCGCGGATGATCTGCGCCGCCGTTCGCAGGTCGCCCCTCGCTTCCCGCTCCAAACGGATATTCTCTAACACGCCGGGTGGTGGGAGCAGATCCAAACGTGCTTGCCGTCCCATTTCATCGGCGGACATCGGCGGTTCGTCACCCCCGCGTACCGCTTCGATGAGAGTACTGGCAATCATCCGGGTACTTGCGGCATCGCCAAGGCGCAGGATACGACGGTAGGCATCTTCGGGCAACTCCACGTTCACGGTGAGGGTCGGCATAGGGAACTCCTTACTCTTCTATTTTATCGCACGCCCGCGCCAACTCAGGTGATCTCGATGGATTCGTTCGCATCTACCACATCGCGAAAAGCGATCAGGAAGATTCCAAGGTCTTCATGACCCTGTGCTTCCCCCAGGGGCGCAGGGGCAACGCATCTGCTTCGTGGGACGGGCGAGCGGATGGGACGCCATCGACTAATTTCACAGAAGATCACAACATGAAAATGAAATGGACCGTGCTACCCGTCAGGAGCGCAAACTCCGCGCCTGCGTCGCCGCATGCCGCAAGGTGGGCGTGCGCTACGGACTCGGCGCGAAGGCATCTAAACTCTCGGCGACGCCTGGCACCCCCTTCACCCGGATCGACTGCTCCGGGTTCGTGCGATGGGCGGTATATATGGCATCAGGCGGCGAGGTCATCATGCCCGACGGCTCGTGGTTCCAGGAGGAATTGGCACGCAAGCAAGGCTTTAAGAAATCGACCTCGGAATCGTGCCTTCTCAAAGACGGGCGGGTCCGGCTCGCGTACTGGAAGAACAAGGACCAGGGCGGCATCAGCCACATCGCCCTAGTGCTGAACGGCAAGACGCTCGAGAGTCACGACTCGCGTGGTCCGAACCGGCGCACTTGGTCGCTCGATACGGGCTGGATGCGGGACGCGGAGGTGTGAGTTTTGGAAATGGATGAAGATGGAGACGGGGACGAATGAGGTCAACGCGACTCCGCTCCAACGGCGAAAACTTCCAACCCATCCAAATCACTGCAATATCGGTCGCCGTCGTGTTGATCGCGGCGCGGCGGGTTACCGTCTGCTTTTCTCGGGGTTTGTGGGAAGCGACTCCTACTTGGATATGGAGTAGGCGGTCATCCCCATCCTTGAAGACCGGCCGGGGCGTTGGCTGTCGGCGGCTTCGACGGACACATGAGCCGTGCGCTCACCCGCAAATTCTTCCAACCGGATGGTCAATTTGCCCCCGGTCAGGTTAGAGATGTAGGCGGGCGGTTCCTGTAGCATCGAATCAATCCCCGGCAGGGCGAGAGCGATTACGCTGTTCGCGACCAGCCGGTCATAGATATTCGGGGATTCGGAAAGGTGGGCGTACCCTTGCCGCACTTTCGCCTCGGTCAAAGACGCCGATAGTAGTTCGGTCAACTTGCTCGCCGCCGACGCCTCAATGTGATAGTGGGTCTGGTTCGTGAACCGGAAGACCTCTGGAACAGCAGGTGCGGGGTCGCCCGCCTCCGTCGCAACATCCGGGACGGGCGGGCTGGGCGGGGTGTCCTTAGACTCAGCCCCCGCCGTCATCATTCGGATCATCGGAGCGGGCAGGATGCGTAGCAACTCGCCACGCAACTGTGCAGCGTTGGTTACCGGGCGGGGGCGGTGTCGCGTCAGGAGCAGTTTCTCCCCCGCATCTTTGACCCGGAGGTTGTACAGCGTCGCGACGCCCTTACACAACCGGGCACCGGAAGTATTATTTATGGAGTAAACAACGAGGGGCTTTCTGGCGAGGCAATCGTCCACGGTCAGCATGGCGAATCGCTTCGGATAGGTCCTCGCCAGCGATTGAAAGACGCTTGCGATTGTACCCTCATAGACAAGTGGGCTATCCGGCGATTCGACGCCCGCCGATAAAGGGATTCGGCGTAGTGGGAGGGATATTTCGGGAGAGTCGTCGGAGTTGAACCGCGCCTCCCGGTTATCGTAATCGGCATAAGCCGTCCTGCCGCCGGTGTCGGGAAACACGGCCCGGTAAGAGGCACTGCCCCCGGAGGTGTCGGCGCACAGTTTCGTATCGGCTGACTGCAACAGGGTGAGGCGGTCCTTAGTCCTCCACAGGGAACTCATTGCCCCCCCGAGATGGCAGTGACCGCCGATCTCGGCGACGACCTTCTGGCTTGCCGCGTCCAGAGACCCGACGACGATCCCCTCCCCTTGCGCCGCCTTCAGTTGCTCCCGGCTCAAGCCGCCCAATAAGCGCGTCATCATCGTGCGGATGTTGCCCCCGCCTGCACGCGTGACCGGCGTGAACTGCGACGCCAAACTCTCCACATCCACCATTACCTGTGCGGCCTCCGCCACGGTGACGCTCATCGGCGGGGGCGATAGCGTGGGCTTTCTGTAGACGATGAGGACCCCCGGCGACGCCAGTGAGCCAAGGTCGTAGCGATCCAAAAACGCGTCGAAGTTCGAGTCGGTTGCCTGCGGTCGCCCCGGCGGGACTTCCGGCAGCGCTTCCAACAGGATCGTGCGACCGGACTGCTTGCTGTAACGCAACATCTGCTGATCAAAGGCACGGCGGTCTATTGCACCTACCCGTTGCACGGAGGGGGTTTGCGCGTGGGCGGGACAGGAAACACTGAGAAATACTAAAGCGGTTACGGCAACGAAAAACCGCGCGGGTACTGTGATGTGCATGAGAATGTATTTACTGTGCCCGCCATTGCGACAACGGCGGGCAACGAGGTTCTGATTGAGGGGATTCGCTATTTGATCGCGGCAGACACGGCGACGTTGGCGACAGCACTTCCGCTGGTCCCGAAGCCGTTCCAGTTCGTGAGGACGTAGTAAGCAACTTCGACCTTATCCGTCATGGATGTAAACCCGCCTACGTCGTGCGACTTCTTGAACGTTTGGAACGGAGCCGGATTCGGTTGCTAGGGAAGGTCCCGCATCACCGTTCCGCCGTTGCCCGTAGCCTTGGCGGTCGCCGTCAGCGACCCTTGCCCGGTCCAACTCAGGGTGGCTGTAGACGTAGTGACCTTCGACGTCCCGGCGTACGGGGCGACTCCGTCCCTGACGTCCAGTGTAGTGACAGAGAACGTCTGCGCTTTAAGTGCCCAGCCTTCGGCGCGGACATTCGTGACGGCGGCGCAGGATAGCGACACCGCAAGTAGCGAGACATGAATGAGTTTCATGGCGAGGATTCCCATCTGACAACTTGATGGGTTGTCTGGGACGTAAACACGAGATTTTTGCACTGTCCCGGCTCCCACTGTATCAAATCGCATATTGCAAATCAAGCGACCAGACCTCGTTTCGGGGCGAATATCAACGAAATATAGTATTTCTACCTGGCAATACTGAATTGATCGCTACCTACGTGAAAATAGCACTTCACAACTAAGCATAACGATGCCCAAAACCTTTCACATCGAACAATCCTTCACCGACGCCCTTTCCACCTGCGCTCCCGGTCTCCCCGCCCCGGAGCGCGAATGTCACTTCGCACGCCCCCGGCGATGGCGTGCGGATTTTGCATGGACGGACCAGCGCGTCTTGGTGGAAATCGAGGGCATTTACGGCGCGAAATCCCGGCACCACACAGCCACGGGCTATAGCAGACTGCGAGAAATACCGCGCCGCGACTGTCCGGGGATAGCCCGTGCTTCGCTACACGAGTCGGGGACTGGCGACCGGGGACGGGCAGGAGACGGCTACAGGGGAGTCGTCGGATTGAGGAATTGGACGCGCTCGAAACCGTGTCGCGTGAAATAATCGCGGTCGCAAAACGCGCAAGGTTTTGTGCAATGTCGGTGGAGAGACAAGTTTCGTGCAACGATGAACGACATTAAATCCAGGCATACACGTTCGTGCAGGTGCTTGAAAAACGAACTTTTGGCGGCCACTACGGCACTGTCGGACGACTAGCAGCCCGCACCGCTGGATCAACGTTCAAAACGTTGATCCAGCGGTGCGAGGACCATATTCAGGGACGCCTGAAAATAGCCTACCGCGAACGTCGGGTCGCCGAGATCGTCTTTAAGGTTTGTCGCCATCGGTCGGTCCAACGTTCTCAGTCTCATCCTTGTACCACCGATTCGCCTGTTTCACTGCCCTAAGTAATCGTGTGTATCCGTGGTGCTCGCGGGCGTGCTGATAGCGCATCGTGCGCTTGACTCTATGTTTAAACGGATCGGGGATAGGTCCGCGAACTCTCCGCCCAGCTCGCCGATCAGAAATTGGAGACTGGTACCGAATTTCACGTCATACCGTCCCGGCGGCAGGGCGCTCTGGGTCCGTGCCCAGGTCACCGCGTCATCCAGGGAAAGGCGTTGCCGATAGGTTTCTCCCGGTTTGAGCGTGATCGTAGCGACCTTTTTCGAGAGTTCCCAGGTGAATTTTTGGAAACTAAAACTGGGTGCTTGCGTTTCGTCGGCGTCCAGCAATTTTGCCGGTGGGAAAGACGTCTGAATCCCTCGCGGGCTATCTATGCCGGAGTAGTGCACCCAAACGTTGCCATTCGTGCCGTCGCGATGGGGAAAGCGCACCGTTTGATCCGAGCCGTTACGGACGGTCAATGTCACCGCCGTATCGCCCGCCGTTTCCGTGTCGAATACGAACAGGGCGTGTACTTTTTTTAGAAAGGGGACTTCCTCCACCGTGAACGTTTCTGGCGCGGACTTCTGCCCGGCGAACTCGTAGACAAGCGTATATCGCCCCAGCACGGCTGGCTCCTGTATCCCCGAACCACCCATCCAGCCGGAGTTTAACGGACCGTCGAAGGGCCAGGAAGAACGGTTAATCTTCTCGGTACCATCGGGGCGCGTGATCACGAGTCGGCAGGTTCCCTGGAACTGCTCCGGCACTTTTCCGTCCTTCTGGGTTGAGCGCACTCCGACCCAGAAAAAGACGTTCTCCCCCACGGCGAACCGGGTTTTGTCCATTTTGATGAACGGTTCACCGCCGGATTCCGCACGTTGCCCCGAAAAGTTTTCCTGCGCTTGAGCCGTGGACGGCGTAGCCAGTAAAGCCATAGCGAAAATAAACGTCGCGACGAGTTGGATACATTTCTCCGTTGTCATTATTCAGTCCTTTCTTGATGGGATGGTCAGTACAGTAGAAACGGCGCACGTCTTTTGCGCCACGCTTCCACATCGGCGGACCAGGAGGCGATGATCTTTTCGGGGGATTCGCCGCGCGAAATAGCGGCGGGAATGGCCTTGTTACCGACCATGCTTCGCATGTCATAGAGCGTTGTGGCGGGTAGTTTTTCCGGGTACAGACGCACCAGGGCGTCGATGAGATAGATGCCGAGTTCGGAGGGGCGGCAGATGCGTCGGTCCCACA
>JACMMA010000129.1 GCA_014379275.1 Armatimonadota bacterium
GCACCGCCGACAGCACCGCCGCGACGATAGCGGCGTCGTTAAACTGCACCATCAGAATAACGATATTGAACACGAACGCGACCGCAAACACGGTGATCATCTGCGTGAACGAATCGCCCGCTTCCTCGTTCTCGCCGCCGTAGGAGACGCCGTACCCGGCGGGCACGGAAACATTCGCGAGCCGCTTCTGCACGTCGGTCAGCACGTCGGACGCCAGCCGGGAGCCGTCCGAATACGCGGACACGGTCAGCGTCCGTTCGGCGTTGCGCCGCACGATGCGGGCATCTTCCGGGGCGAGCGACACCGACGCCACCGAGCGGAGTGGCACCGCGACGCCGTTCCCGTTGACATAAAGATCCAGAAGATCGGCGGGTCCGCGCCGCTCCCCGGCGGCGACACGCAGATCCACCGGGATTTGCTCGTCGCCGTCACGCAAGAATGTCACGGTTTCGCCGCTGAATGCCAGCCTCGCCTGACGCGCCACGCCCTGCGCCGACAATCCGAGTAGCGCGGCGCGATCCTCGTCCACGTCCACTTGCAAGCGGAGCGGGCGTTCGGCGAAATTGTCGTACACACTGGTCGCGCCGGGCGTCGCGTTCAACGCTTCCTTGACCTCGGCGGCGAGTTTGCGTAACGTCTTCGTGTCCGCGCCCGTGATCCGAACCGCTATTGGTGCCCCGATGGGCGCACCCTGTTCCAGTTTTTTCACCGTCACCCGCGCCTGAGGCACGGTCTGGCGGAGCGTTTTCTGAAGGCGCGGGACCATCGCGTCGGTCGCGTCGAGCGATTGCGTGTTGACCACGATCTGCGCGTAGTTCGGGGTCGGTGCTTCCGGCGAAACGTTGTAGTAGAAGCGCGGTCCGCCCTGCCCGATATACGACACGAACGACCGAACCCCTTTTTCCTTGCCCAACACCGTCTCCACGCTCGCCGCCGCCGCGCCGGTCGCGGTAATATCGCGCCCTTCGGGCAACCAGACATCAATTACGAATTGGTCACGCTCGGCGGGCGGGAAGAACGCCTTACCGAGACGCGGGAGCAGACTGACCGAGCCGAACACTGCCAGCGCGGCGATGGCGACCACGATCCCCGGTCGCCGGAGAGACCACTGCGCCAATCCCGCCTTGCCGTCGCGCAGACTGCTTATGCCGCGATCCAGCCACTTCTGAACAGCGGTTTTCTTTTCCTCGTTCGCGGCACGTAGGAACCGGGCGCACAGGAGCGGGGTAATTGTCAGGTTGATCAGTACGGAGATCGCGAGTGAGAGCGACGTGACCACGCCCAGATCGCGCACGAAATCCCCAACGCCACCCGGCAGAAACGCGAGCGGCAGAAAACCGAGGATGGCGACCATGTTCGAGGTGATCAGCGGCGCGGTCAGTGCTTCCGTGCCGATGATCGCGGCTTCTTCGCGACTCCCCGCACCTTCCTCACTCATCTTTTCCTCGATGTTGTCCAGAACCACAATCGCGTTGTCTACTACCAGCGCGAGTGCGATGATCAGGGCGGCGACGCTCATCTGTTGAATGTCACGCCCGGTTACCCACATCGTCGCGAACGTTGCCACGAGCGAGATCGGCAGGATCGCGCCGACGAGCAGGGCGGAACGCCAGCCCATGAACAGGAGCATGACACCGAAAATGATGCCGACAGCAAGGTACAGTTCGTGGAAAAAGCCCTCGATACGCCCTTCGACGGAGCGTGGCAGATCATTGATCACGGTGAACGCGGTGCCGGACGGCACACTTTTTTGCAGTTCGGCGACCACTGCTTTCGCTTTTTCGCCGAGCGCGGAGATGTTTCTGCCTTTACGCATCGTCACGGTGACGGCGACAGCCGGTTCGCCGCTGACGCGCATGCGGAACGTCGCCGGGTCCGCGTAGCCCCGCGTAACGGTCGCCACATCGCGCAGATAGACCGGGAAGTTCGTGTCGGACGTGCCGACGACGAGCGATAGCAGATCCGATTCGGTGCGAAACTCGCTTGTCGGCGCGAGCGAAAGGCGCGACTCGCCGCTCTGCGCGGAGCCACCGGTGCCGGAAAGTACGTTCTTTCGCGCGAGGGCGTTCGCGACGGTGTCGGGCGTTACCGTACCGCCTAACTGTGCTAATTTTTGCGACGACAGGGCGACGGTGACGGTTTCGGTCTGCTCGCCGAGTAAGCGTGCTTCGGCGACTTCGGGCAGTATCCGTAACCGTTCGCGCAGTCGTTTCGCCAACGCCTCCCGTTCTCGATCCGTCCCGCCCGGCTTGGTGACGGCGACGATCAGCGCGGACGTGTCAGTAAATCGGTCGTTCACAGAAACGGCGGTCACGCCGCCCGGCAGATCCGCCCGCACATCGCCGACACGCTCCCGAACATCGTCCATCATCTTGGCGAGCGTGCCGGTCATGTTGTCGGCGGCTTCGAACCCGACCACGGCAACCCCAGGGCGCGATACGGATTCAACGACCCCAATATCGTCCACCTCGCGCAACGTTCGCTCGATCCGTTCGGCGACCAACTCCTCGACCTGCGCCGCCGTCGCGCCGGGATACAGGGCGATGATCTGCCCGAACCGCCCCTGCAAGTCGGGGTCTTCGCGCCGGGACATGGTGAACAAGCCGACGACGCCGACGAGCATCAACAGTGCGGACAATAAGTATGTGACCGGCTTGAATCGGAAGGCGAGCCGGGTGAGTGAGTTCTTGTTGTTCATGATTTTTTTCTCGCTTAGGGAATTTCATTCCACCGGAGGATGGAACATCCCCGCAATCTACCGGACCCGCGCCGGATCTGCCGCCAGTCGCTCGCCGCCGGACAAGCCGGTTTTGACGCGTACTCTGTCTGCGCCGACCGGTTCGCCGAGGATCACCGGGCGGCGTACCGAATCGTTGTTTTCGCCGAGCGTTACGACATACGCCCCGCCGGTCACGTCATCAGTCGCTATCGTGGATACCGGGACCGTCACGCGGCGGGCGGAGTTGCCTATCGGGAGCGACAGACGTGCCGTCATATTGGGGAGTAGCACCTCGCCAGGGTTCGAGACGGCGACCTCGACGCGGAACGTGCGCGTTTTGCCGTCGCCCTGGAAGCCGAGAACGGCGACGCGGGCGGGGAACGATTTGCCGGGAAGCGCGTCGGTCGTGACCGTCACCCGCTTGCCGACGGCGAGCAGGGGGCGTGCCGCCTCGGGGATCGCGAACACCGCCCGCAGATCGCGCACGTCGGAAAGCACCGCGATAGGCGTTCCCGGTGCCAGATACTCCCCGGCTTCGGCGCGGGTTTCCAGAACGCGCCCGGTCACGGGCGACACGATGCGGTGCTTCGCCAGTTGTACCCGCGCATTTTCGAGCGTCGCGGCGGCGCGGGATTCAGCGGCACGGAGCGATTCGATCTGTTCGCGAATCGCGGCGAGGCGCGCCGGACGCGCCTGTGCGGAATCCAGGTTCGCGCGGGCACTGCTGACCTGCGCCGTCGCCTGCGTGATGTCTTCCTGCCGCGCCCCTTCGCTCGCCAGCGAAACCGACTCCCGCGCCGAGTTGGTACGCGCCACGGTGGAGTCATACGTCGCCTGCGTCCGGTCCAGTGTTTGTTGTGCGACCGCGCCATCCGCGACCAGTCGGGCATAGCGGTCCCGCTCGATCTTCGCTAACTTTTCGTCGGTTTCCGCTTGCGACAGCGCGGCTTCCGCCTGGCGCAACTCCTGAGTGCGGGTGAACGACCGCGCTTTCTTCTCGCCCGCCGTCGCGCCGGAAAGGGTTGCGCGTGCCCCGTCAATCGCGGATGCGGTTTCGGTTCGTGCCCGTGCGTACTCGGCTTCTGCTTGCTTTCGGTTCGCGGTCGCCCCGGACAGCGCGGCTTGCGCCTCGGCAACACTCGCCCGTGCCATGCGGTCGTCGAACACCGCTACGGTTTCGCCGCGCGTCACCCGGTCGCCCCGTTCGGGGGGGCGGGCAGTCATTCGCGCCGCGACCTCTGCCGACACCGTGACCGTGTGCCGCGCTTCCAGAACCCCGGAAAGTGCCTGCGTTTCGCCCGGCGCGTCCTCGGCAAGCGCGGTCACGGTTCGAAAAGCGATCGGGGTCTGGTTCCGGAGTTTGGGACTGGCATTCGCCGGTCGTTTGCTGTCACCTTCCCGCTGGCGGGCGTAGGTGTTCGCGGTAAAGATCAGACCTGCGATAGTAAGCATCACGAGCCAGACAACAACCGCACCACGTACAGGTATTCGTTTTCGCCGCGTAGTAGCTGGCGATTCAAGTGTTTCCATTACCGGTGTTCCTTTCGATTAAGCCGTGCGAATAGTTTACAGTGTACATATTCGCGTAAAAAAATATACCGCTATCTCGCTGGCGGGCAGACGAACCCGCGCAGACAGTTGTCTACCGC
>JACMMA010000770.1 GCA_014379275.1 Armatimonadota bacterium
AGTCTCCGCGTCCTTCTCGGCTTGCGACTTCAGTTCGTCGGCTTTCTTTTCTTCCACGGCGCGGCGGCGTTCGATGACGCGGAGCGACGAGGCGGTAGCGGCGACGGCGAGCGAGCGGGGGAACAGATAGTTGCGGAAGAAACCGTCCGCCACGGTGATGACATCGCCTTCGCGTCCGACCTTGACGACGTCCTGCTGCATAATAACTTTCATCTTCTACTAATTTCCTTCTTGTATTAACCGCCAAGACGCCAAGGACGCGAAGACCGGAAAAGAAGAAAAGTCTTAAAACCTTCTCCTACCTCCGCGTCCTTGGCGTCTTGGCGGTTAGCAAATCCGAATTACTGGCGAATCTGGACGCCGATCACGGCGCGGTTGTCGCGGGCGAAATCATCGATTCCGAACAAAAGACTTTGCGTCCGATCCCGGTTCAGATACAACTTGGCACGGGCGTTTCCGGTCAGTCGGTTCGGGTCGAACGCATCGAGCCGAAAATCCAGCGGCCCGACGTTGGCATCGAGTCCCAGACCGAATTTGCCCGCAAGCAAGCCGTACCGATACGCGAAATCGATGTTGCCGCTTTGCCCGATCTCCTGTCCGATCTGCAAGTTCAAACCGTTACGCTCCGTCAGATCGTACAAACCGGCACGGTAAAAGCGGCCCTGGTTTCCTCTGCGCAACGTATAATTCACGTCGGCGCGAAAACGCGGGTCTGTTGTATCATAAAAACTGTCGAACGCCAACCCCGGTTCGACCAGGGAAGTGGACGCGGCGGGGCGCGGGGGCGCGGGCGACGGTTGCGGCCCGCCCGGTTGCCGCCGTTCGCCGGGGATACGGATCGTTTCCACACGGGCGGCGACGTTCTTGATGCTTTCCGTGGTTTCCTTCAGATTCGCCACCGTGTCCCGCAGATCGGCGGTCAGCCGCGGGTCGCCGGAGAGTTTTTCCAGGTTGCCAGTCGTCGCTTCCAGTCGCGCCGTTGTCGCCGCGATATTAGCGGTGGTTTCGAGCAGATTTTTTTTCAGGTCGGGGTCGTTGATTAACCCACCAGCCTGATTCAGCAGACCGGCAAGCGCACTCGCCGATTCGTCCACGCTTTCCAGGAGAGCTTTGATCGTTTTCCGGTTTTCTTGCAACGTGCCGTTCAGGTTCGCGGACAATGCTTCCCCGTTTTTCGCGATACGCCCCCCGGAAACCGCCGCCGCGTCCAGATCGCGTAGCAGTTGCTGGCTTTGCCCGGACAAGGCGGTGAGTTGCCCTTCGGCGTTTGCGCTGATGCGCGGGAGTGACGCGGTGGCACGGTTCAAGTTTCCCGTAGTCCCTTCAATGTTAGCGAGCGTTTTGCGCAGGGCTGCGGGTCCTCTCGGATCGCTGATCTGCGCCTCGGTGGCGAGTGCAACCCGCTGAAAAATCTCCAGCGTTTCCCGACTGGTCTGCAACGTTTTCTGTAATTCGGGAATCAGGATCTCGCTCGAGGCGAGCACGGTTTGCAGATCGGCTTGCAGTTCCCCCACCACCCGGTCGCCGTCTTTGAGCGCAACGGCGGTAGGGTTGCCGGGGACGATGTTTAGCAACGACGTGTTTCCGAGCACACTCCCCTGCACGACGAAACGGGAGTCGACAGGTACCGGGTAGGTTTTCTCCAACCGGACGCGCACTTCGGCTTCCTTTTGGTCGTTGAGAGCGATTTTCGCGATGCGCCCGACCTGCACGCCCGACATACGCACCTCGCTCCCCTCCTGTACCCCATGCGCATCCTTGAACACCACCGTCACGGTCAGGGTTTGACCGTTGGCGATGTTGCCCGCGAGAAATTGGAGAGAGAATATCAGTAGGGCGACGGCGGCGATGGAGGTGACGCCGACAAGCACATTATGACGTAATTTTGCTGTCATGGTTTGGGTAATTTCGTATCTGGAGTTGGTGTCCTTGCCGGAAACGGGCTAACGCTTCCGCGCCACATGCCCCTGCTGGTTCTGGATCGGACCTTCGGTGCTGCCGGTTATAAACTGTTTCACTACCGGGTCTTGGGAGGCTTTCAACTCGGCGACGGTTCCATAAAATTGCGCCTTACCCTCGTAAATCATCAGAACGCGGTCCGCGATACGGTAGATGCTACCCATATCATGGGAAACCACAATCGAGGTGACGTTGTTGCGCTCCCGCGTCCGCAGGATCAGATCGTCGATAAACGCCGCCGTGACCGGGTCCAGCCCGGAGGTCGGTTCATCATATAGCACGATCTCCGGCTCGGTCGCCAGGGCGCGGGCAAGGCCGACGCGCCGCCGCATCCCGCCTGAGAGTTCCGCCGGAAGCCGACGCTCGATTCCGGGCAACCCGACCTCGCGCAATCGCTGTGCGACCATCCGCGCGATCGCCAGGTGCGACGATTTGTTATACTGGGCACGCCGGGGACCGCGCAGAATCCCGAACGCGATGTTTTCGTACACCGTCATCGAGTCGAACAACGCGGCGTACTGGAACACGACGCCCATCTTCGCCCGGATCGGGATCAGTTCGTCTTCCGAAAGGCGCGACATTTCCGTGCTGTCGATGAAAATCTCGCCGCCGGTCGGCCGGATCAGACCCGCAATATTGCGGATCAGAGTGGACTTGCCGCCCCCGGAGACTCCCATCACACAGAGTATCTCCGCCGGAACGAGCGACAGAGTAATGCCCTTGAGTATCTCGAGGTCCCCGACCGCGAAATGCAGATCCCGTACCTCGATCTTCGGCGCGGCGTCGAAATCGAGCGGCATTACGGCACGATCCCTTTGTTGAATAGCAGGAACGTCAGCAGAAAGTCGCTGATAAAAATGAGAACGATCGCGATCACCACGGAGCGCGTCGTGCTTTGCCCCACCCCGCTCGCCCCGCCCTCCGTTTCCAAACCCTCCCGGCATCCGACCAGCGCGATAATGGCGCCGAAAACCACTGTCTTGAGCAGTCCCTTGGAAATGTCGGAACCGTCGGCTTCCATGAGTTGCTGGATTGAATTCAGGTATTCGGTCCACGAAACGCCCTTCGACGCGGCGACGATGGCACCGCCCACGACCCCGGCGATGTCGGCGAAAACCGTGACCAGCGGGAGCATGATGAGCGACGCGATCAATCGCGGCTTGACCAGGTACTCGACCGGCGTGATCGCCATCGAGCGCAGGGCGTCGATCTGCTCGGACACTTTCATCGATCCGATCTCGGCGGTGATCGCAGACCCGGCGCGGGCGGCGATGGCGACGCCCGTCAGGATCGGTCCGGTCTCCCGGACGATGGAAAGCGCGACGATACCGCCGACCAACCCCGCGGCACCGTAGGTTTTCAGCGTGTTGACACTGTATAGGGCGAGCACTGCACCCGAAAACCCGATG
>JACMMA010000130.1 GCA_014379275.1 Armatimonadota bacterium
CACCCTAAGAGGGGAGGTTTTTGAGTATTTCGCTCTCCTCTTAGGGTGGCGGACTTGGCGTCCTGGCGGTCAAATCTTCAATGATGCGATCTGGAACACACCGGGTATCCTACAAACCCATGAGTACCAGATCCAGTAGCCGCAAGGAGGAACGAAAGGACCAACGTCGCAGAGACATCCTCGATGTCGCCAGCAGGCTGTTTTCCGACCGGGGCTATGAGAACGTGACGCTCCGCGCCATCGCCGAGGAGTTGGGCTATGCGCACGCGACCCTGTATCGATATTTCCCGGACAAGTCATGCCTTCTGGAAGAACTTTGCCTCGAAACATTCGCACTGCTGACCGCCGAGTTCGACGCCATCGCGGGGGCGGCGTCGTTGAACCCCCAGGAACGCCTTTTTCAAACGTCCCGCCAACTGGTCCGGTTCGGCTTGACGCACCCGCAGCATTTCCGCGTCGTCTTTTTTGGACCCGAGGGTCGTCACGGGATACGAACCGGTGACTACATCAACGGCATCGGGAGGCCGTTATTCGAGCGTTTGGTAAAGGCGTTCGGCGAATGTGTCGGTGGCCACGGGCTGCGCGTTTCCGAACCGCTGCTGGCAGCCCACACGTGGTGGTCCAATATTTTCGGGCTGACAATGGTTCTGATCATCCAGGGGGACCTGCCCGACTTTTCCGCGACCGACCGTGTCGTCGAGCAGACCATTCACACACTGTGGGCAGGCTTTCAAGCGAACCCCTCCGTACCGCCACCGCCGCCGTTGGTGGTACTTCCGTCACTCCCACCCCGTCTTGGTTAAGACGTAGATCAAACGAACTAGATTTTTATACAGTTGGATATTTTGTTACCATTGGTTACTTCTCGGGTAAGATTGCCATAGTCTATGGTGTTATAGGAAAGAGGCCAAAATGTCTACGAAAATTTTAGTCGCCGGTGCTACCGGTAATCTCGGTAAGCGGATTGTCCGTTCGTTGATCGCTCGCGGTGCGACGGTGGTGGCGTTAGGGCGCACGGGGACGGCGGACGAGAAGGTGCAAGCATTAAAAGGACTTGGCGCACAGGTCGCCCTGGTCGACATGGCAAGTGTCGCCGAGATCACCGATGCGTGTGCCGGGGCGGCTTGTGTCGTTTCCTCGCTACAGGGTCTGCGCGACGTGATCGTCGACACGCAATCCGTTCTGCTCGAAGCGTCCGTTGCGGCCGGCGTGCCCCGGTTCATCCCCTCGGATTTTTCCACCGATTTTACCCGGTTGCCGGGCGGCGAGAACCGCAATTTCGACCTGCGGCGCGAATTTCACGGGCGATTAAGCGTCGCCTCTATTTCCGCGACGGCGATCTTCAACGGCGCGTTCGCCGAGATTTTGACGTACAACATTCCGCTCTTCGACTTCCAGAAAAAGGTCGTCGGCTACTGGGAAAACCCCGACTGGCGTCTCGACTTCACGACCATGGACGACACGGCGTCCTACACCGCCGCCGCCGCGCTCGACTCCGATACGCCGTCCAGGTTGCGGATCGCGAGTTTCCAGGTCAGCCCGCGCGAACTGGCGGATTTCACACGGGACGTAATGAAAACACCTTTCGAACTGGTATGTATGGGCAGCCTTGAGGACTTACGCGTACACAACAAGAGCGAACGCGCCGCGCACCCCGAAGGCGAGAGCGAGTTATATGCTTCGTGGCAGCAGTCCCAGTATATGCAGAGCATGTTCAGCACGCACCACGAATCCCTGGACAACAATCGCTATCCTGATGTCACGTGGACCAGCTTGCGAGATGTAATAGTGAACAACGCCACGAATACGCGCGAAGGCGACGAACGGTAAAACGATGGCACCCAGCCCCGAGATCGGCGGGTGGGAGAGATTTAACCACAGAGAACACGGGGGGCACGGAGACCGGAGGGAGAGATTTAAGTTGGGGGGCGTGAAAGTTTCCGGTGGAAACTTTCACCACTTCCCGGTTTAGACCGGCTTACCGA
>JACMMA010000771.1 GCA_014379275.1 Armatimonadota bacterium
CCTAGCGCAGGTATGTCATAGGAAACGAGATATGCGGCGCGCGTACGGCCCGGCACGAAGTCCCCGTTGGATGTGAATCGCGCGGTGTTGGTTCTTTGCCACTGCACCGACGCGCGGTGTGTGGTCCCGTAAACGTTGTCCTCGCTGAAATCTACGAACCCGACCAGCCCGGTTCCCTCATTGAACCCGACGGTCGCGGCGACATTCCCGGTGCGCCGCTCCTTGATCCGGATAATCAGGTCCACATAACCGACCTCGTCTGTAGCCGGGAAAACCTCCGGCGGCGGCGGCGGTGCATTGTCGGACTTTCCCGTCTTTTGAGTTGCATCCGGGTCGAGGGGGGCAGTAGCATCGCCCGTCGGCGGGTGGGTTTCATCGCCGCCGCTTTTCTCCTCCCCGCCGCCCGCTTTCAGAACGTCTTCCTTGACTTCATCGCCGTTGGGCGCGGCGACAATGATTACATCGTCAAAAATGCCGAGCCGGGCCAGGCGATTACGGGCATCGCGCACGTCGTTCTCGCGGTATATGTCCCCCGGTTGAACATCCACCGCGGCACGAATCACGTTCGAGGAAGTTTTCCCGTTGCCACGTACGAGGACCCGTCGGACGGTCCCTTCCGCGACGGTGACCGAAAGAATTCCGTCGGGCGAAATCTCGTTGCCGACGACCTGTGCCACCGAGAACCCCTTTTTTCGGTACAGTTCGGTAACGGCTTGTGCCACCACGAGCAATGTGTCGCTGTCCCCGCGTTTGCCTACCGCGGCGGCAGTCACCACGTCGCCGACCGTTTTATTGGAAATGACTTTCGTGCCAAGGATTACCACACTCCGTACAACGGGTGCGGGAATCTGCACCGCGTCGGCGGGTGCCCCTTGTGCGTGCGCCATTGTCGGCACGAAGAGCAACATCGAAAGTCCCGCACAAAGCCGCGCCCCGGTTCCGTTTTTCATAGCCTTTCTTTTCACTTAACACCATCCCTTACCATTCATCATTCATCGAGTTTGTTTCGTAGTTACTTCGTCGCACCGGGGTTGTTCTGAGCTTTCCGGGCGTGAATCAAAACAGCCTTTGCATCGCGATCGTCCGGCGAACGTTTGAGTACTTCCTCCGCAAGCCGCGCTGCTTTCACATAGTGCGCGTCCGCCTCCGATTTCCGTCCCGCTTTCCCGTACGCGTCCGCTAACGTGACGAGGACATCCGGGTTATCCGGCTCCTCTACCACAAGACGTTCGAACTCGGTCACGGCGTCGGTCCACCGTTCGCGGATCAGGTGGAGGTTGCCGGCGGCGAGCCGATAGCGGGTGCGGTTGGGGTCGTTTTGTTTCAGCGTAAGTTTAGCGATCTCGCGCCGCGCGTCCTCGTCGCGTTTCGCTTTGATATAGCGCTCGATCAGTTGCCAGCGACCGGCGTTCGAGCCGGGAATCGCGACCAGCATACGCTCCAGGACCTTTGTAGACTCGGCGTCCGCGTCGTCGTCCGTATACAGTTGCGCGAGTAAAAGATATGGGGTTTCCTGTTTCGTGTTCGCTTTGATGGCACGCTCGAAGGCGTCGCGTGCTTCGGGCTTTCTTTTTTCGTTCACAAAGCACTGCGCAATTCCGAGATGCGCTTCGGCATCGTCCGGGTCTCGCTCAAGAGCCTGTTCGTACGCCCCGCGTGCCTTGACATATTGCTTATCGGCCACAAAGAAGGACGCCAACTCTTTCAAATGCGTCGTGTCTTTGGGCAGGCGATCTGCCAGAATATAGAACTGACGATACGCCTCATCCTTGCGACTCATGAAGAGAAGTACCCCGGCATAGCGGCGTCGCGAATCGTTATCGTCGGGCGTGATCTTCAGTATCGCCTCGTACTGCGTGGCGGCGTCCTCCCAAGAAAGCTCCTTTTCGGCGACCATGGCAAGTCCGCGCCGGGAAACCGGGTCATGGTTCTCGTAAAGCACCGCCGCCGTCAGGTTCGTTCGTGCCGCCTCGATCTTTGCTTTACCGAACCCGTCGTCGGAAACCTGGCCCAGCTGTGCGTAACCGAGTTGTGCCCGTAACAACGTCTCGTTCGGGGAACGGTCCACCGCCTTTTGGAACAACCGTTCTCCGTTCTGGAATCGTTCCTTGCTGGATTTGGTCGGGTCCGATAACGCGAGCAAGCCGAGATAATAGTCGGGCAGGGGAGACCGCGAGGCGAGCGTTCTCAGCTTCGCGGCATATTTCTGGGTCGACACGACGTCCCGATTTTCCAGCGCGATTTGTACCACGGAAAGAACGGATCTGGCGTCTCCCGGAGTTTTTTCCGCGAATGCCTTCGCACTGCGCAGTGCGCCCGCCATGTCTCCGCTCCGACGGTACGTGGCTAGCAACATTTGCGATACCGCGCGGTCTTTCCCCCCGCGTACCGATTGCAACCGTGTCAGCAGAGGAATAGCTTCTTTATCGCGGCGTTCCGCGAGGCGGCAGGTAGCGAGCGTCGTCAACGCGATGTCGTTTCGGGGGTCCAGGGAAAGGGCTTTCTGGGCGCTGACCGCGGCTTCCACGCGGCGTTCCGCCTGCAGGTAAAAGTTTCCCAGGTCGGCGCGAAACGGCGCGAATTTCGGCGACAGGGCGACCGCCTTTTGCGCCGCGGCGATGGCGTCGTTGTGTCGCAGTTGTTTGGACAGGAGTCGGCCCAGCGTCGCCCACATCGGCGCGGCTTCCGGTAAAACCTTCA
>JACMMA010000772.1 GCA_014379275.1 Armatimonadota bacterium
AGAACGCCACGGTTGTTGTAGCGGCGGACTGTGGTCGGGCAGACGCCTAACACTCGGGCGGTGTCTACGAGATTCATGGTAGGGTCGAGGAGGAGATCGATGAGTTGCTGACGCGACTCCTTGAAGCCGCGGCTGTAATACTTCTGCGCGGGTTCCTCCTTGCTTTCCGGGGTCATCCCGACGAGCAGTTGGATATGACGTGGCAGTCGTTTCCAGAGGGCGGCGGCGTCGCCGTCGGAAATCTCCTCGCCCGGTTCCGGGCTTCTCGGACGGCGCGGGCGGGTAGACGCTTCGGCGACCTCGGTCGGCTCGGCGGCTTCCACTAGCTGTGGGAGATAGTCGGGGACGGAAACGTCGTGGGTTTCACCGACACCGTTCCGTAGGTCTTTATCGTCTAGCGAAAGGGGCGCGCCGGAAATATCGTCAACGTATACCTGGGTGTCGGTAAGTTCCTCCGTCTCCTCCAGAAGAGAGGGCTGGGTGACGAGATCATCGCCGGGGAGGATTTCTTCGCCCGGCGCGACGGGGACCGCGACTGTGACACCGCCTTTGAGCACGTAGCGTACGCCGGGTTGCACGGAGCCAGGCAAAGGTCCCTCGGGTAGGCGTGCCTTTTTAGCCTTGCCGTTTTTGCCAACGCCGTTTTTGGCGGGGGCTTCCGGTTTGCGCGTTTTGTCCTGTTTATCAAGGTAACGGTAGTATTCGTCGAGACCGGGCAACGGTTAGTCCTCTTTTATTCCAGCGAACGATGCAGTTATGGCGGATACGCAAACATCGCGTCCCCGAAACTGAGGAAGCGATAGTCTTCGGCTAAAGCGGTATTATACGCCGCCTTCATTTGCTCCGCACCGACGAACGCTGCTACCAGGAGGAGCAGGGTCGAGTGGGGCTGATGAAAGTTCGTTATCAGCGCATCCACGGCGCGAAATTTATACCCCGGCAACACAAACAATCGCGTCTCGCCTTCGGTCGCTGCGAGACGATGGCCGGGGTCGGCGAGCAATGCTGCTGATTCAAGCGAGCGAAGCGCGGTCGTTCCGACGGCGATCACGCGCCCGGTACAGCGGTTCACCGCGTCCGCCGTTTCGTCCGGCACGGCGTAGGTTTCTGCGTGCATCTCGTGTTTCGTAACGTCGTCCACGTCTTTGATCGGGCGGAACGTCCCCAGCCCGACATCCAGCCGCACCGTATGTACCCGCACACCGACCGCTTTGACACGCGCCAGTAATTCTGCGGTGAAGTGCAATCCTGCTGTCGGCGCGGCGGCGGAACCGGGCGTTCGGGCGTACACCGTCTGGTAACGCTCGCGGTCGGCGAGCGGTGCGGTAATGTAGGGTGGCAGTGGCACCCGCCCCCGCGCTTGGAGCAATTCGGTTACGTCGTCCGTGGTGTTCAGTGCGAATACGCGAAGGATCCGTCCGCCGGATTCCAATCCCCGTGCGACAACCTCTGCCCCGACCCCCGCTTCCGCGAACACAAGACACTCGTTCTCGCGTATTTTTTTGCCGGGGCGCACCAACGCCTCGTAAAAATCGTCGCCGAACTCGATCGCCGGGCGTAAAAGCAACGCTTCCACCTCGCCCGTCAGTTTTTCGCGCGTCCCGATCAGTCGCACCGCCGAAACCCGCGTTTCATTCACCACGAGAACATCGCCCGGCGCGAGCAAATCCGGCAGTTCCCGAAACACCTGATGACCGATCGCCCCCGCGCCGCGCGGCACCGTCAACAGACGCGCCGAATCACGCGGGTAAACCGGCTCCTGCGCAATCCGCTCCGGCGGCAACTCGTAGTCGTAAGGTTCTAAGCGCATCGGATTTTTGAACCGCCAAGCCGCCAAGTTCGCCAAGGTAAGAGGAGGGGAGAGGGTTTAATGTTTCGCGCCTCACTCGCTATCGAGGCGGATTAACGAAATCGGCAAGCCCCTACCTTAAATCTCTTTCCTCTGCCCTCCTAACCTTGGCGAACTTGGCGGCTTGGCGGTTTAGACTATAATAATTCCTCGGGTTTGAACCAGAGGGCGATCTCTTCGGCGGCGGTTTCGGGGGCGTCGGAGCCGTGGATCAGGTTGCTCATCATGTCGGACGTATAGTCGCCGCGGATGGTCCCGGGGACGGCGTCGGTCGGCTTGGTGGCGCCGATCATCGATCGGCAGATTTTGATCGCGTCTTTGCCTTCCCACACCATCGCGACGACCGGACCGGACGTGACGAAATCGACGAGTTCGCCGTAGAAAGGGCGCGCCGCATGGACGGCG
>JACMMA010000131.1 GCA_014379275.1 Armatimonadota bacterium
CGCGGCGAACTTCGTTTGTTAGCCCGCGAGGTGCGCTTTGTGGAAGGCAGTTATACGGAACTTCTCGACGTCCGTTTCTATGTTTATGGTCAGCGTGTGCTGACGTTGCCGCGCTACCGAATTCTTCAGCGGTACGGACCCCGCCAGTCCGACGTTCCCCAGATCCCGTTGCAGATAAAAGTCACCCGCATCAGCGGCTTCGCGTTCGGTCTCGGCAACACGTGGACGTTGGCGCGGAACGCGACCGCGGATGCACAGGTGTTCTTCCCGACCAAGAACGGTCCGCAGTACCTGCTTTCCGCGAACTACGACTTACTCGGAACCGCGAACACCCCGCCACCATTTTTGCGACGGCGCGGTCGGGACTCGATATTCAACGCGGCGGCGCAAAAGCAGATCGGGAAAGAAGCGACGGAAGCAGGACCGTCGCCGCTTCGTCGGTTCCTGACGGTGCAACCCTCGCCGGGGAAAGATCCGGTATTGGATTTCGAGCCGCTTCTCGGAACGCCGGAATCGGTCAGTCGCCCGCTCGAAGGGTCGCCTCGTTTCGCCTCTTTATCCGCGACATTCTCGGGCAAGGAAGAGGTCGGTCTCAAGCGACAGGGGAACCTGCTTCTCGCACGCAGACCGGAAGCACGCTTCGTCGCCACACTCCCGCTCAACCGGATCGATCCGAATGACGGCGCGGTCTTTGAAACGAACGAAGCCGCACGCGACTATCTGCGCGCGCCGCGCCTGGCGCTTTTAGCGGATGTTTCCGTCGGCAACTACCGAGAGAACCGTCTCACCATCGCCGATGATAGCGACGATACCCCGACGACGATCAATGCAAACCGCACCGGCGGCGAGGTGGGAGTGAATGTGCTACCGTTTCTCCTCGGAAACAACCTGCTCCTCCGGTCACATCTATCCTACCGACAATTTAGTTATGGCGGCGGCGATACATACCGTGTCCCGGAAATCGGAGTCGCCGCGTCGTACATCTTTGACCGGCGTACCCAGATCGGCGGCGCGGTCTACCGGCGGGAGCCGACCGGCAAAACCCCGTTCTTTTTCGACCAGATCGACACCCGGAGCGAGGCACAGGGACTGGTACAAGGGCGCGTTTCCAGCCGCATAACCGCCGCGCTTCTTCTGCGATACGACCTGGAGCAAGCACGGCTTTTCGACTACGGCGTCACGGTAGGGATTCGCGGGCGTAGTCTGGAACCCCGCCTCGGCTACCGCAAATTAGGCGGGCAGTTCTCGCTCAGTTTCGGACTGGTCGGTCTGTAGGCGCAGGCTACAGCGTGTCGGGGTCGATGCCGAGTTCGCGCAATTTCGCGCCGCTCGCGGGCGGATCGTTCCGCGCCCCGGAGCGAGGAGGCTACCATCGTCGCCATCGTTTCCTACTCCTCTGCGTCGTCGAACGGCAGATCCGCCTGTAGTTTCGGCGCCCCACCGAACATCGCGTCCACTTCGGGGCGGCTCATCAGAATGTCGCGCGGCTTCGCGCCGTCGAGCGGTCCGACGATGCCGCGCTCCTGCATCAAATCGACCAATCGTGCCGCACGGGTGTAACCGACTTTGAACCGCCGTTGCAACATCGACGTGGATGCTTGCCCGTTCGTCACGACTAATTTCACGGCTGGCTCGAACAGTTCGTCCTCGGAATCGGTCATGTCGGAAGCGAACGATTCGTCGTCCTCGACCATCGCCAGCGTGGACGGCAATACGTCGAACTTCGGCGCGCCCTGCGCCTTGAGATAGTTTACTAACGCCTCGGTCTCGGCTTCGGAAACGAAACAGCCCTGGATTCGCATCGGCTTCGGCGCGTCCATCGGCATAAAGAGCATGTCGCCGCGCCCGATCAATCGGTCGGCTCCCGTGCTGTCCAGAATCGTGCGCGAGTCCACCGCCGAGTTCACCGCGAATGCGATCCGCGACGAAACGTTCGCCTTAATCAGCCCGGTGATGACATTCACGGACGGGCGTTGTGTCGCGATCACGAGGTGAATGCCGGTCGCGCGGGACAGTTGCGCGAGGCGGCAGATCGCCTGCTCGATCTCGGGACCGGATTGCATCATCAGGTCCGCCAACTCGTCCACGATAAGCACCCAGTACGGCAACTTTTCCTCTTCGGACGCCGCCTTCGCGTTGAAGCCCTCGATGTTGCGCGTCCCGGCTTTGGCGAACTTGTCGTAGCGCGTCTCCATTTCGCGCAAAGCTTGCTTGAAAATAGATGGGGCTTGCTTGACGTTCGTGATCACCGGCGCGGCGAGATGCGGAATCCCCTCGTACAGCGACAGTTCGACCTTTTTCGGGTCGATCATCAACAGTTTCAGATCGCGCGGCGTACAGCGGTACAGGAGCGAACAGATCAGCGTGTTCAACCCGACCGATTTGCCCGAGCCGGTCGAACCGCCGATGAGCAGGTGCGGCATCTTCGCCAGGTCCGCGTAGCGACACACCCCGGTCACATCCTTGCCGAGCGCGAACGTCAGCTTCCCCGGCGCGTTCCGAAACTCCGCGCGGTCGATCACCTCGCGGAGCGTCACCGCCTGCCGGATCTTGTTCGGGACCTCGATACCGATCGCCGATTTTCCCGGAATCGGTGCCTCGATCCGGACATCCATCGCCGCGAGCGACATGGCGAGGTTGTCGGCGAGCGAGACGATCTTGGACACCTTGATGCCCCGCTCCAGCGCGACTTCGTAGCGGGTGATCACCGGCCCCTGCGCGACATCGGAAATCTCCGCGCCGATGCCGAAGTCTTCCAATGTTTGCAGCAACGTTTCGCGCTTCTCGACCGCGTCGGACTCGTCCTGCTTGGCGACCGGTTCCGGCGCTTTCAGTATGTCGAGCGGCGGCAGGATGAACTCGCCATCGGGTGGTGTTGCTTTCGGCGCGACGCCCCCCTCGCCCCCAGTCCTTGGGGAGCCAGAAGGGGAAACGGAGGAGTTCGGTTCGACCGACTGGCGATTCTCCCCATTTCTTACTCCCCCAGGATTGGGGGCGGGGGGGCTGACCTTTCTCGCCAGCACATCCACCCTCCGGCCCGGCGGCAACGGCATGTCGTCCGTGTCCGCGGTCTCCTCGATCTCCGGTTCCGGGGTGCGGCGGCGGAAAATAGTCGGGGTGGACGCCGCCTGTGCCTCGAGCGGCTCTTTGGCGTGGTGGGCCCGGGGGGCGTCGGGCAGAGCGGCTTTGCGCTTCTCGTCGCGTTCGGCTTCCCGCGCTTCGCGTTCGGCTTCGCGGCGCAGACGGGTTTCCTCGTTTCGGATCTTCGCGTCCTCCGCCGCCTGCCGCGCCGCCTCGCTCACCACCTCGCGGCTATGCCCGATGAATCGCTCGACGGGACCGGCGATCACCGGGAGCGGCACATCGAACAAATAGATCAAGCCACCGACCGTGAGGGCACAGAGTGTAATATGCCCGCCGATCGTGCCGACCGCCACACGAATAACCCACGATAACCCCGCCCCGACATAGCCGCCGTAGTTGAGAAGATGCTCTGCCGCGAACTGCCCGGCTATCGGTACATGCCCGAGGTGCCACCAGGTGACGAACACCAGAAACAGCATCAGCAGACCGGCGGCGTTGTCCCAGGAGCGCGACTTACCGAGGGCGAGCATGGCCCCGGTGATCGTCACCAGGAATGGGAACAGCCAGACCCCCTGCCCGACCATCAGGCGCATCCCGTGTATCGTCGCGCGCCCGAAGACGTTCTCGCCGTTCGACATCGGCATTAGAAGTGTCGCGAGAAGGACCAGACCGATCGCTACCAGCGCGATCCCGGCGATGTCGTAAAACAAGCGGGTGTTGGCGCGGATCGGCTTGACCCGCCGCGGCGCGGGCCCGTTGACATCTTTGTCAGGCGCAGGGCGCGGTTTGCGCGGCGAGTCGGAACGGGGGCGGGTTGCGGTTGCCATAAATTTCGGTCGGTGCTTCCAGAAAACAACGGAAAAAGCGGTACGCTATGAATGGTTGCGTACCGCTGTTAATTGACCATATTATACGGCGAAAGTTGCACACCGGTCAACGGCGGGTGCTGAGCTAACGAATGAAACCGGTAATGTAGCCGATAGCAGTGGAACAGGACCGTGGATATAATCATCTGATTCTCTTTCTTCGATTATCTCTGTGCCTGAGTTAGGAGACATACCGACATGCCGCCCGCCCGTAACTATTCCGTGTTTCGACTTCGCTGGATGGGTTTTCTATCTGCCGTCCTGTTCCTCTTCCTGTGTCTTCCACGAGCCGTCCACGCTGAATGGGTGATCTCCTATGAAACGAGCGGTTCTACAGAATCCGTAGTCCTCTTCCATTACCACGTGACGAGTGAGGTCACTGAGGAAGAGCGGGAGATCATTTCTTGGCCGCACATCCTGGGATACGGGGACGTTCACCTATGGGTATGACGCGGCGGGGCGACCGACGACACTGACGAATCCAGGGAATGAAACGACACAATGGGCTTACGAACCGGTGCGCGGTTTGCTTCAGTTGCAAACGTCGGCGAACGGCATTGTTGCACAGTACGTCCACGACGCACTCGGACGACGGACCGGGCTGACCAACCGTAGGGGGAACGGTGACATCCTTTCGCAGTACACCACGCCTGCGACCGGGGGCTTTGATAGTGTGGGCAACCGTCTCGGGGTCGCCGCAAGCATTCCCGCCGCCCCTGATCTTTCGGGCGTTACAGAGTGGGCATACAACAGCCAGAATCGCTTGATCGGGGAGCAGTCGGCGCGTTCCGGGGGATGGAATCACGGGCACGGCTACGACGCGGCGGGCAATGTGATCACCCTTCGCGGTCAGTCCCGGACCTATGACGCCCAAAACCAACTTACCGGGGGCCAGGACTCGGCGCGTTCGACTATGACGTGCGGGGCAACCCGACGACCTACAACGGCGTCAGCCTCACGTGGGACGCCCAGGACAACGCCACCGCGTTCGGCAACCTGCTCACGGCGGGCTACACGTCGGATGGCTTGCGGGCATGGAAGCAGGACGCACAAAACAACCGCACCTACTTCCTCTACGACGGCACGACCCCGGTCCTGGAGTTGTACGCGGACGGCTCGGCGAAGGCGGCGAACACGTGGGGCGCGAACGGGCTCGTCTCGCGCCGGGAGTACGCCAGCGGCGGCACGGGACAGGCGAGCGGGTTCTACGGGTTCGACGAGCGCGGCAACGCCAGCGAGCGAACGGACGCGACCGGCACCGTGCTCACCCGCACCGTCACCGACGCCTACGGCAACACGTCCGTTCTTGACGCGGCGGGAACCGCTTTGCCGAACCTTCCCGATCCCTACAGCGGCTACGGCGCACAGTTCGGATACTACGCCGACGCCGAAACCGGGCTGTACCTCTGTACATTCCGCTACTACGACCCGCAGAACGCGAGATGGCTCAACCGAGACCCCATCGGGTACGAGGGCGGGCTGAATGTATATGCTTATGTCACCGGAAACCCTGTGAACGGATATGACCCGCTTGGTCAGTATGCCACCGTAAAGACGAACGGAAGCAAGGTGAAAATTTTTATACCTATCGAGTTCAACTTTGATAGACGATTCAGAAACATTAACGACATAAATAACGTGAGTTCGGGATAAGACAGGCTTTCCGATAAACTAAAGTCGCCAAACCAAGTTTACGGAAAGTCTGTCCATGCCCATTTTACAAGACGATGCGCTCCTTGCCCTGTTCTGCTCGGTGGATGATTTCTGCGAAGATTTCCTGCCGCGCCTGCGTGCCTGTCTCTTACCGGACAAGAAACGTCGCAATCGCGCCCGTTCTTTGTCGGAGAGCGAAATAATCACCATACTGACTGCTTTCCATCAAAGCCAGTTCCGCAATTTCAAAGCCTTCTATTCGGGTTTCGTCTGCCCTTACTGGCGAAAAGCATTCCCACATCTTGTCAGTTATAACCGTTTCATCGAATACATCAGCTCGGCAATCGTGCCGCTCTGTGCTTACTTACACTCGCTCTTCGGGAAATGCACGGGCATAACCTTTGCCGACCCGACTGTCCTTTCCGTCTGTAAAAATCCGCGCATCGAACAGAATCGCGTCTTCGCAGGCATCGCCACGCGGGGAAAAACCAGCACGGGTTGGTTCTTCGGGTTCAAACTCCATCTGATCGTCAACGACTGCGGCGAGTTACTCAATATTACGATCACGGCGGCGAACACGGACGACCGCAAGCCGCTCCCCGCCCTGCTTAGAGAGGCGTTCGGCAAAGTCATCGCGGACAAAGGCTATGTGTCAAAAAAACTATCGGCTTTGCTGTTAGAGCATGGCATTGAACTTATCACGGAGGTCCGCAAAAACATGAAGGAGCAGGAATTGTCGAGTGCGGATAAGTTTCTGCTACGCAAGCGGGCGATTGTCGAGTCGGTGATTGACCAACTCAAAAATATCTCGCAGGTCGAGCACACCCGCCATCGGGCGGGGACAGGTTTTCTTTGGAATGTGTTCGCCGCCTTAATCGCTTATTGTAAGCAACCGAAAAAGCCCTCTCTAAACGCCTCCAAAACGGGTGATTTGGTCCGCGCTTAACCCGAACTCACGTTGAATAAGAAATCTAACCGCATGGCATAAACATCCAACGGATAGTCAGACACGAGAAGGTATCCACGATCCACGCCGTAAAACGATCTCGCATCTGGTAATGCCAGGAATCGTCGGTGTTCGGGACGAATGACCGTCTTGCCATGCAACACCGACACGATCAGCGAATAATCCAGGTCATTCGGCTCCAGTTTATCCGTGACGAAACTACCCCAAACCAACACCCGCTTAATCGTAGGATACTCCCGCGCCGCATCCACGATTTCGGACAACAGACGACCCAGCCTTTCCCTCTGGTCCGAACCTATGCCAAAACGGGCTAAACATTCCGATAGCGTTGCGTTGTAAATTCCCGGCGGCAGGAATCCGGTATCAGTGAGGGGGGATTTCCGGCATCATCTTTCCCGATACGTATACCGCAAACACAATGTTTGCCGTACAATAACCCGTCATGCCAACCCCCGTTGTTCCCATCGAAAAACTAACCCCGATGCTCCGGCAGTATGTCGAGCTTAAAGCCGAGCGACCCGATGTCATTTTGCTGATGCGTGTCGGGGACTTCTATGAAGCGTATGGGGAGGATGCGGAAACGATTTCGGGTGTACTCAATATCACGCTGACAGGGCGGGAAGTTCAGGGATTATCCGAAAAATATCCGATGGCGGGCGTGCCGCATCACGCGATGGATCGATTTCTGGCGCGGCTCGTCAAGCGGGGCTACAAAGTCGCGGTCTGCGATCAGGTGGAGGACCCGAAGCAGGCGAAGGGTTTGGTCAAGCGCCGC
>JACMMA010000132.1 GCA_014379275.1 Armatimonadota bacterium
GCCCGACCGTTCCACCGGTGTTCGTCGCACCGACGGTGATCACTTTCGGGTCGTTCCCCGGGGCACCTACCGTGCCGTACGCGCCACCCATATTTCCCGCCGAAGCGACGACTACCAGCCCGGCGTTTACTGCACGTTCTGCAGCCTGGCAAATAGGGTCGGATGCCGCCGGCCCGGTTACTGTGGTGGACAGAGAAAGGTTTACCACCCGCAGATTGTACAGAGTTTTATTGGCGACGCACCAGTCAAGAGCGGCGATGACGTCGGAAGTTCTACCGACGCCGAACGCGTCCAGCACTTTCAAACCAACCAGATGAGTACCGGGCGCTACACCACGGTAGTTATGACTCGCCCCGCCAGCTACCCCGCTCGCGCCGCTACCACCGATCAAACCCGCGATATGCGTTCCATGACCGTAGTCATCGTAGGCAGCATTGTCGTGACCGTTCACGAAATCTTTAAATGCGGCGATCCGCAACAACAAGTCAGGGTGTGTCCCCATGATTCCAGAGTCGATGACTGCCACACCGATTCCGGCCCCGGTTTCTGTGCCCGTGTATCCTGCGACACCGTTCACTTGATCGGTGCCGAGCGCAGCACGGTCAACGTCCAACGGGGGTGTGGTCTGCCCGCGGACGATTCGGTCGGGCGTTACAGAAAGAACGCGAGAATCGGCAATAAGTTTTTTTACTTGTTCCGGGGTTGCCTCGATGATGGCACAGTTCATACCAGCGATGGTTCGTCCCAGGCGCTTGACTTTGCCACGAAGGGCGAGCCGGAATGTACGGCGCGTCAGCGCATCATTGTCCCTAACCTGCACGATGTAGCGCGACGTTCGGGCCACCCGGTTCATTCGCACCACGGGTGGTGCGGCGGCAGAAGAACTGTACGAAGAAAGAGCCACGACCGAGGTAAGTCCTGCTACGAGCCACGAAAACGATGTTTGCTTCAATCTATTCTCCAGGATAACCCTTATTATTGGATTGTTTCGATCCAAGGGCAACCATCGAATATTATCGGTGTGGTAAGACGCAAAACTCGCCCGTAATTAGTAGGATATTCGCATCTATCGAAAGATTATTGTACTTTCTTCGATAGCAACAGCTGCTGATGTTGTCCAGCGGCGCAGAAAGTCCGCGACTTGCGAACGGTAGGCACGCAGTTCCGCCTCGCCCTCTGCACAGATGCGGGCCATCCGGAGCGCATGTTCGGGTGCAACATAGATCGCCCAGAACAGCGTAACGACACGCACTCCACCAAGTGTCTGTGTACACCGGGTCCGTTCTAGCGCGACCACGCCGGTATCTTCGATATGGACCCGGCGTACATCGCTCATGCCGACGATGAATTCGTTAGCAACAACGGGGATGTTATTCGTTGCCCGCTCGAAAGTAGCCACCGGCCCGTCCCCGTGACCGACTGGAATGGACGGCAACAACTGCGCTACCACACTTTGCGGGCGTGTACGCAATCCCCTTGGCGGACGCGCAAGTAGATGCCTCCGACCCAAGCGCACGCGATCCGCGCCTCGCTCATCGCAACCCCAACCCGGACGACATTCCGTCGGGAGATGGCGCGTCGGGTGTGGCGCGACGTATACAACGCGCACCGCTTTCGCGCCGACGATTCCAAACTTTGTCGCCTTCTCAGTCTGCGTCTTGTGGAAGTTCCGCCATCCCGCCATCGCTTCGATCCCTTCTGCTCTCCAAAAGTCAGTCGCCATTCGCCCGAGGAAATTTAGTGCTTCGTGGGTGGCGGTACAAAGTCAGAGACGAAATACGCTGACATCGGCTCTCTTGCTTCACATACCCAACTCCACGAGAAAGTAAACGTGATTTTGATAAAGTTCTCAGTCTTCGTAGAGTTGGAAGTTGTCATCCCCTGAGTTGCCGTCATCCGTAGCGTTATCGCCGACACTGTATGCCTTTCCCGTAAAAGCATGATAGCGCAGAGAGGCCTTACCGGTGAGGGGGAAAGGGTCGGTTGGCAATGATTTGAGGTAAGGGTTTGGTCCCGCCGTTAGTTCAACCAGCGCCCCCGGAACAGCTCCCTGATGCTCCCCCCGATACGTTCGTCTGGCGAGCTGTGCGAACAGAACGCGGTCGTAGGACGATTGTCGCACCGTGTGATAAAAGGCGCGTCGGAAATCGTCCGTGATCCGCTACAGGATACGCTGGCTCAAGATTCGCCACATACCACCGTCAACCTACCATCAGCGATGCGATAATCGTTACGATCGCGAGGCGGCGGTGAGCAAACTGTTGCCGGAGGGGCGGGGCGATATCCGTCACGCAATCTGCCACCCGTCATTGGCTGGCGGCTTACCGACAGATTCTGCGGTTCCGCCCGGGAGTACCGGCTCGATGCGATGGTAATATCGGGGTACGCATCCGCCCCCCTACTTTCCAATTGCTTTTCGATTCGGTGAAATATCGCGCGCATTATTAGTTGTTTCCGCCTCGGCTAACAATCTTTAGCAAAGACTGTGCCATCCATCAAAAACTTGGTTTGAGAGTAAAATTCCGGAAGAACCGCGTCGCAATCGCTTCGAAAGCACTCACAACGTCGGCGTGCTCCATCCGACTGCGGGTCGAATAATGCCGGTCAATTTGTCGGCGTTCGGGCCATATCCGACCGTATCCTCGACGCGAAATGACACGGCATGATCCGTTTGTTGCAGGACCCGCTCATTGGGCACGTCCGCCATGACATCAATGAGAAATGTTCCCTCATTCAATGTGTGCGGGGGAAACCGGCAATGGACTACGTAATCGCCCGGCATATGCCGCGGACGCGTTGGCCATTCGGGGTCGAAGGAAGAACAGACCAAAACGCCCTCGGAAGTTCGCATGGTGAAGTTCATCCGGAGATTCGCTATGGCGGCGGATACCGTGTATTCGATCTCCACGTTGAACGGGTCACGCAAATCTACCGACAGGGCGACTGCGTCATCGCTATCTCGAACGCGGACGGCGCGAAGATAAAAATCCGGCGACGGGGACTTCTCGGGGCCGATAAACATTTCCGCGGCTGCGTTTTCCGCGTCCGTCGTGTACAGTTCCGAAACCGCGTCCGTGGAGGAATCCAGGATCAGACGTCCGTCTTTAAGGAACAAAGCGCGGTTGCACAGGGTGCGCACCGCCGTCATGCTGTGGGATACAAATAGCACCGTCCGCCCCCCGGACTGAGCGACGTCGTGCATCTTTCCGAGACATTTACGCTGAAAACGCGTGTCTCCCACGGCCAGCACTTCGTCGACGATCAATATTTCCGGGTTCAGATGCGCCGCGACGGCGAAAGCAAGGCGGACATACATTCCGGAGGAGTATCGCTTGACAGGCGTGTCGAGGAATGGCTCGATTTCCGCGAATTCCACAATAGCATCGAACTGACGGGTCGTCTCCCGGCGAGTCATGCCAAGTATAGCCCCGTTCAGGAAAATGTTCTCGCGCCCGGTCAGTTCGGGATGGAAGCCCGTGCCGACTTCGAGGAGCGACCCGACCCGACCATAAAGGTCAATCGCCCCTTCCGTTGGCTCCGTAATGCGGGATAGTAATTTCAGCAAAGTGGATTTCCCCGCCCCATTTCGCCCGACAACCCCTACGATGTCTCCCTCTCTGAGATCGAAGGAGATATCGCGGTTCGCCCAAAACTCGCTGTACTTCGCCTTGTCTCTACCCTTCCATAAAAACAGCAGACTTTCCGCAATCGTGGTCGCGGTGTTCGCAAGACTCGTTGCAATCCGATATTTTTTTCCTAAACCGCGCACCGATAGCGTGATATCGCCTCGTTTAGATGACATCGGCGAATCGTCTTTCACGGTTCCGGAATAGCATCATCCCGGCGACAAACATGCCGATAGAGATAACGACGGCGTAGATGACGTAACCGCAGGGAATCGGAAACCCGGAGCCATCCCGGGAGAAAAGCGACCAGCGAAATCCTTCGAGAAACACCGCCAACGGGTTCAGCAAAAGGTATAACGGAATCCATTTTTGATTGATGCGATCCAACGTCCAACCGACCGGGGAGCCGAAATTGAGAAACTGCATGAGCACCGGCAAAATGTGCGCTACATCACGGTACGCTACCACCATCGCGGCGGCGATCAAGCCCCATCCGAGCGAAAGAAGCAACGCGAACGCGATCCAGAAGGGAAGCGTCAGAATCGGTAGCCCGGGTGGCGCATGGAAGACGAGTAACAACGGCACGAGAAGGCAGAAACCGACCGCGAAGTCCAGTAGCGGTGACGCCGCCGTGGAAAGCGGTAGAATCAGACGCGGGAAATAAACCTTGGAGACCAGCCCCGTGTTCCCGACAAGACTCGCCGCGACTTTGGTCAGTATCCCGGCATACGCCACATAAAAAATCTGACCGGCGAAGGTGAGCAAGAAGTAAGCGGTGCCGCCCCCTTTAGCCAGCCCCGCGATGCTTCCGAACACAATCGTGAGAAGACCCGCGCCGACTAGGGGTTGCACGAGAACCCATGTAACTCCGAGCGCGGTTTGCCGATAGCGGAGCATAATATCCCGCAAGGCGAGTGTCGTGAGTAGGTCACGGTATGCCCATAACTCCGGCAGATCGAACGAGGCGAAGCGGGAAGACGGTCGTATGGTGCGGAGCCGAGGACGGGCGATTTCGGCGGAACGGTGGGAATCGGACCGCGGTGGTGGGGTGGTCACGTCGTTTGTTTACGTTATTCTTTCGCGGTTTCCTGCATGGTCAGACAAACTCGGCGAAACGCGGTTCGTTATGCTTGAACACCGCATAGCCGAGAAAGAACATCGCAATCGAAACGACGCACGCGACCCCGAGGTACGGCACCAGTTCGCTGACAGAACCGGTCTGCGGAAACGTAAGACGCCGCATCGCTTCAATCGTAACCGCAATCGGGTTCGACAGGTATACCCTCTGGTGTTCTGCGGGGATGATGGAAAGGGGGTACATGTTGGGCACGGCGAAAGCGAGCAGGCCCAATGCCATCGTAACCAGATAGCGCACATCGCGGAAGAAAAGGTTCGCGCAGGCGCAAAGCATCCCGAGACCGATGGTGAACAGGATCGGTATCGGCAACAAACAGATCGCCAGAACGATATTGGGTGACGGCGCGATGCGGAAGAAAAATAACAGGGGCAAAAGACCGACCAGCCCGAACCCTACGTCAACTAATTTACTCAGCACGGCGGATATAGGGAACACCTCGCGCGGGAAGTACACTTTGGTGATCAGATTCAGATGCATGACCAGGCTTTCGGTCGCGGTAGAAAGTCCGATGGCGAACAGGTTCCACACGAGCAAACCGAAATAGGTATAAATGGTGTACGGGATGGCGATGTTGTTGCCCTGCTTCAACCACAGCCCGAAAACCAGATAATACGTCAGCGCGACAATGAGAGGATTCAGCACGGCCCACGCATAACCGAGCGCGGATTGTTTGTAGCGCGTTTTGACATCACGAACGACGAGGTTTTCGATCAGTTCGCGGTGCCGGACGAGATTCGCCCAGGTGGACAGGGTCGGGGTTTCCCGTGGTTTAGCAGAGAGTGACAAAGACACAGGTCCGATTATATAGGCGAAAACGAGATACAGGCAACAGACAGGGAAGTTTCAACACCGGGGCACGGCGGTTCGACGCCGTGCCCCGGTCGTCGCGATTTATTTCCCCGCCGGGGCGAACTCGACCAGGTAGCGCGGACAAACTTGCTTGGTGTTGTACACGATGAGTTCGTCGTTCTGCACGCCGGATTCGTTCCGCTTCGCCCAGGTCGAATCGAAGCCCGCTTTCGGCAGGTGCTCGCCGTACTTCGGGACGTAGTACTTGCCCATCGCGACATCGGCGAGGAACATGAAGCAGTTTTCGTCGCGCCCGCCCCCGCCCCAGTACCCGTACGCGTAGTTCAGCGATTTCGTGGAAGAGTTCGCGAAATAGACGCCATTCCCGAAAAGCCGACCGGTACAGTGCGGGGCGTTGCTCGGCGGAATCACGAAGCCGGATTTCAGGATGGATAGCAGGTTTCCGGCGCGCGTCCCGTGCCAGAGTTCCTGCACGTTACCCAGCCTCCGCCCGTTCTGCTCGAACGCCTGTGCCATTGCCGGCAGCTCGACTTTGAAAACACGCTTCACATCTAAATGATTACAGACGTGCATACTCTGCTTCGTTTCGCGGTACTTGCGTCGGATGCGCTCGATCTCGAAAACGTCCTCGACCAGCGTCAGTTTCGCCTCGAATAGTTTCGGAACCACGGCTTTTCGGGCTTCTTCGGCATTCTCCGGCGCGTTCAGAACCATGTCCAGGCTCGCCTGAAGCGAATCCAGGATGCCATTTTGCTTACGAACGGCTTCCAGGTCAGGGAAAAGCACTTGCGGGTCCGGCTTGGCGCGTCCGATATTTTGCGGGACCAGCATCAAGTAGTCGTTGAGCGGTGCGGAGAATTTTTTCGGACTGAAATCGCCGCCGTTCACCAGGTCACCGATGGTCGCCAGCAACGTACGTGCTTCGGTGAGAGCGTCTCCGGTGACGATGCCGAGCGGCGTGCTGAATGTTCCTTTCGACTCGTCGTAAGAAAGCGTGGTGGATTCCAGAATCCGGTGAACGTTGACGCGGGCGAGGTGCCGAACGAGAGCGGTGGTTTCCGGCGAATCACACGAAATCTGGTCGGCGGCGATGCCGGACAGACGGGACCCTTCCGCCGCCTTGGTGTTGGTCGCCGTGTTCGCCAGAGTTTTTTGCAGACGGTAGCCTTTGTTCTCTTTTTCACGGCACTTCGCGTCGAACTGCGTTTCACTGAACGCCCCCGCCCCTTTCCGCTGTCCGTCCTCGCCGACACGCCCCCAGTGGGTTTCGCACGAGCCGTCCGCGAACAGGCGAATGTTCCAGAACTTGTTGTTGTTGTTCTCGATATTGGTCAGCACATACCGCGCTTCTTTCACCGTAGCCGTTGCCGTCATTTCAAGATCCTCGCTCCACTGTGTGGTTTCTCGCGGCGGGTGCCGCTTACACCGATACACTGCGAAATCGGGAGGAGAGACGGAATGGGGACAATGAAAAATCTCGGGACTATCCGCGCATATCGAAGCCGCCATCCACGGTGATCGTCGAACCGGTGATGAACTCGGCGAGATCGGAGAGCAGAAACAGCGCGGCGTTCGCGGGGTCTTCCGGTTTCCCGATTCGGCCCAGGGGGATGGAGGCGATAATCCCTTCGCGACCTTGGGCGTCCATCGCCTCGCGGCTCATGTCGGTTTCCGTCCAGCCCGGCGCGACACAGTTGACGCGAATCCGGTCCGGCGCGAGTTCCTTTGCCATAGAGCGCATGAAAAGCAGTTGCGCCCCCTTGCTCGTCGCATACGCGGAGTACACGGAGGAGCCGCGTTGCCCGGCGGTGGAGGTATAGATGACTACCGAGCCGCCCTGTTTTTGCGCCCGCATGTGTCGCGCCGCCGCTTTGACAACCAGGAATGTGCTTCGCAGGTTAAGGCTCATCGTCCGGTCCCAGAATTCACCGGTCATTTCCTCGATCGGTGATCCCTCGAAGATTCCTGCGGACACGACCACGCCGTGTATCGGTCCCAGGGACGCCACCGCGGTATCGATGGCCCGCTCCGCGCCGTCATCGGCGGCGATATCGGCTCGCACCGCGACGGATCTTTGCCCGAAAACGACGACCGACGACACGGTCTCGTGGGCAGCGTCGGCGTTCGCCACGAAATTCACAGACACGTCCGCACCCGCCCTCGCCGCTAGAAGCGCGGTCGCCCGCCCGATCCCCCGGGAGCCGCCCGCAACGAAGATATGCTTGTTTTTTAAATGGATCATGTTTTTCCAACCGCCAAGACGCCAAGTTCGCCAAGGTGAGAAGGGAAAAGAGAGTCTGAAGTTTTCGCCCGGCGCGTTAATTAGTCGGCTCGGCGGAAATAACCAGCCCCAACTTTAAAACTTTCTCCTTCTCCTCCCTTGGCGAACTTGGCGTCTTGGCGGTTCACCCCTTCCCTATCCGTAAGCTCCTTCGGGGTGTTTGCCGAGGAGGCGGAGTTGTCGTTCGTTCGCGACCGCGAGAATTTCCGGGTTGAATGTCCACGGGAACGGCGAGAACCGCTGGGCGATGGTTCGGTGCGAATAATGTACCTGAAGCAGGTAGCGCATCCGGTCGGCGGTCTTGTTCAGGCTTCCCGTGTGCCAGATTTCGGAGCGGAAGAAGAGCACATCACCCGCCTTTACGAGCACGGGTTCTAATTTTTTGCCATGCCATTCGGGTTCTTTGTCTTTACCCCAGACCAGCCCACGCCCCGATTTGTGCGATCCGGGGATCACATACGTCGGGCACAAGTCCTCATCCGTGATGTCGTCCAGGTAGTAGTGCGCGGTGCAAAGGTAGATCGGGAACGACTGTGGGTCGCTCGCCACTTCTTCCGGCACGGTGACCAGGATGTGATCCGTGTGGGGACTCCAGCCGTTGTGCCCAGGATGCGAACGCCACGCCGACGAGCCTATAATATGGCACTGCGCACCCATCGTGCTTTCCGCTAAGTCGACGACGCCCGGCCGATCCAGCATATCAAGAAACAGGCGGTCACGGTTGAACACGCACTTGTAGTGCTCATTGACGCTAACGTGATCGAAGCCGAACGGTCGCAAGCGGTCGATCCCGTCGCGCACGTCCTGTACTTCTTGCGCACTCAGTACGCCGGGGATCAGCGCGAAGCCGTCTTCGTGCAGGGCTTTCGTCTGTCCCTCTAGATCGTCCAGCGCGAATGTGCGCTGCTTATACTGAAAATCACTCATCGGTTCGGTTACCCTTTCAAAATCTCGCCGCGCTTCATCACGGTCGGGAAATGCTCCCCGACAAGCAGTTCGCCGGGACCCACGGAAATATGTTCTTCGACCAGATGGCCTTTGTCGGTCGGTTCGTAGCGCGTATGCCCCGGCATATAATGGACCGCGATGGCGGGGCGTCCACGCCCCGTGAAGTTCGGCGGCGCGCCGTGCCATGTCATGCAGTGATGAAACACGACGCCCCCCGCCGGGACTTCACAGGCGACCGTCTCGACCCGCTCGCCGTCGGGAAGAAACGCGGCGTCGTGTGCCGGTCCCCAATCGTCGGGGA
>JACMMA010000773.1 GCA_014379275.1 Armatimonadota bacterium
GGCTCGATCACCTGCTACGCCTCGACGCGTCCGATCAACCGGAGGTTCTTGCGGCGTTCGGGCAGGTCGCGGAGAAGGTTTCGACCCCGGTACTGTTGCAGGTGCGGCACCACTTCGCCCTGCGCCCGACTCCGGCGAACCTGCGCGTCTTCTTCCCGAAGGGGAACGTCGCGAAGGCACAGGGCATGGAAAATAACCTGCCGCTGCTGTCGACCGAGACTTGCCTTGCCGTCGTCGCGGCGTGTGAGGAGCGGCTCGTCGAGCGGTTTATGGAATTGCCACCGCTGGGCAAAGTGTACATCGACCCGCAACTGTCGGATTACGTCATGCCGTTCGCGATGCGCTCGGCATCGAAGTCACTCCGCACACTGGTTCGTGGCACGAAGTTGCCGCTCCCGGCGGGCGACGTGCTACGCTTTTTCCTCTGGTGGAAGAATGGCACGGAGCGAACCGACATCGACCTTTCGGCGGTCCTGCTGAATGCGGCGTTCGAGTACGTCGATATTCTGTCGTACTACAACCTCCAGGGGTTCGGCGGTTGCCACAGCGGCGACATCGTGGACGCCCCCGAAGGCGCGAGCGAGTTCATCGACGTGACGCTGAAAAACGTCCGCGAAAAAGGCGTCCGGTATATCGTGATGAGCGTCAATAGCTACTCGCAACAGCCGTTCGTGGATCTGCCGGAATGCTTCGCGGGTTGGATGGCACGGACGCACCCGGAGTCGGGCGAGATCTACGAGCCGAAAACCGTTCACGACCGCGTGGACTTAACGGCGGACACGAAAGTCGCGATCCCACTCGTGATCGACGTGGTAGATAACAGGGTCGTGTGGTGTGACATGGGGCTTCGGAGCCATCCGAACTTCCAGAACAATGTCCATGGCAACTTGAAGGGCATCAACGTCACGGTCCGGTCGCTGGTCGAGTTGCAGAAGCCGAACCTGTACGACCTCTTCCGCCTGCACGCCATCGCACGCGGCGAACAAGTCGGATCGCCCGACGGCGCGGAAACCGTGTTCTCGGTCGCAAACGAGACGCCGTTCCGCGTAGAGGAGATCGCGTCACAATACATGGCGTAACAAAATGGGGGGCAGGCGGAAACGCTACGCTCCCCGTTCAAACCTTCTCATCCGTTCGCGACAATAACCCTTCCATTTCGATACGATTCATCGAACGCGCTATCGCCATATCCCGTGTGATTCTGCCCGCAAGATAAAGGTCACGCAACGACATTGCCATGGTCTGCATTCCATCATGATTATCCTGACTTTCGATGAACGACGGGATTCGGTCGGTCATCGATTGGCGTATCATTTCTCGGATCTCCGGTCTGACGATCATTATCTCTTGCGCCATGATCTTCCCTATGCCGTTCGCGTTAGGAATGAGTTGGGTGCAGAGTACGGCTTGCAAGCTGTTCGATAAATCAAGACGAATAGCATCCTGCTCATTTTCCGGGAATGACTCGATTAATCGATCCACCGTCGACGCTGCGGAAACCGTAGCTATAGAAGCGAAAACGAGGCGTCCGTTGCTTGCCAATGCGAGGGCGGTTCGCATCGTTTCCAGGTCGCGCAACGTCTCGACAACAACCACATCGGCGTCTTGACTCCGCAACCCACACAAGGCGGCGGCAACATTTAGCACATCCTGCCCGATCTCGCGTTGCCGAATTACCGATAGTTTGGGCGGATGAAAGTATTCGGTCCGATCCTCAATCGCAACGATATTTCTGCTGTTGCTACTATTGATGGAGTCGATCATCGCGGCGACGAGTTCGTTTTTGCCGGAACCAGTCGCACCCGTTACGAGAATTAAACCGCTCGTAAGTCCACATAGATTCTCGATAACTGGGGGAATCTCCAAACTGGCGATTGTCGGAATCGGCCTGGATAGAAGTCGGAACGCTCCGGCTATCGTTCCTCGGTCGTGGAAAAAACTCGCGCGGAAGACGTGCAAAGGTCCTGAAAAGTAGTTGAAGTCGAATTCGCGTAGGGTTTTGAGGGAGTGTTGTTGCGCTTTGGTGAGGAACTGATCTGCCATGCGCCGGGTGTCTTCCGGCGTAAGCGGTTCATACGGTGTTTGCAACAATCTGCCGTGGACCCGCAAAACCGGCGGCAAGCCGACGGCGATATGCAGGTCGGATGCCTTGTACCGCACGATAAGTTCCAGTAGGTCACGAATAGTAACGCCTAAGAGGGAGCGATTTCGCGTAGTCGACGCGGGTGTATTTTCCCTTCTCTCGTTCTCCTGCTGTGTCGCACTCATAACCGAGTAAAACGCAAATCGACGGGGATACGTTACGGCGGCACATTCACGCGAATACTTCCTGATCCGCTGGTTTATTGCCCGACCGTCATCACCCCCGCCGCAACGCACACATCGCGCTGTTTCGGGGTGAGGATGGTTACCAAAGAGTCATTAACCCAAATATGGAAGTAGACTCGCCCGGATATTTCCCGTTTTCGTAGCGCGTGATTCATGATGTGCACCACTCGCTCTGTATCCCGATGCCAACCCCTATCTCACCCTCATTGAGTTCGCTATAAACAATGTAGCGATATGGGGATCATACTGCCTTCTCCTCACTGGAAGGTCGCCATTAATTCGATTTTGCCCACAATTGCCGCGTTGAACGCGGGCAGGTCGTCGGCGGGAATCCAGTACTCCTCGTGCAAGCCGTTCCGCCCCACGGTTTGTACTTCGTAGCGCGACAGAAAATCCGCGTCCATGCAGAACCGGGTGACATAACCGACATAGCCACTCGCCGCGTCGTTGGTATTCCAGTCGCGGGCGATCTGCGTCGCGTATTCTTCGTTTAGGACGGGGTAGAAGATCGGTTGCTCGGGCAGGCGCGGCGGGAACGCGGCGAAGCCGGATTCGGCGATCAATTCCAGTTCGCGTTGCCCGACGGGGCGGTATAGCGTGACGATCGGTTTCGTTGGTGTAGTCATAACGCTTTCCATATAGCACGAAATCGGAATCCGTTAAGTAAGGATCGATTCGTCCGAACACTCACGTTGAGAAAACCTCGCCGTCTGCCGACATGTAATAATCCTTCGCCCAATAGAATACGAATTCACCCCGCTGACTACGCTCCCTCCACTCTTCGATCTCTGCATCAAACTGTGCTTGATCGTCCTGTGTCTCGCAGTCAGATGGGTCCCGAAGGTGTTCCGGTATCTGTTGCGCACCCACGAAATTCTCCTCGTCCCAGAAAGGTAACACGGAAACGGGGCACGAATAAGAACGAAGGTCTCTTTTCCAATCGGCGAACTGCTCGTTGATCTGCAGGACGAACTCCTTGTCATAGATGTTATAGGGTCTATTCTTGCCCATTCTTGGCGCGGGGTATGCCCATTCCTTAACCACTGTTTCCAACGAGACGCCCGACGACGAGAAGAAGTATGCGACAAGGTGCGGGCAGAGCAATCCCCAGACTACCTGGCGTTTATCCCGAGTGATTCCCGTTTCGAAATCGGTCCCGTATGAGTTGATCGTGAATCAGACTTGACTTTCCGAAGAGTGCTCTACCATTCTGTTCCCCCTATTCCGGTCGCTCCTCTTTAATACGCTCCTCCAAAACCTGCGCCGCCTCGGACAGCGTTTTGCCGCCGACTATGGATCGGGCGACACTCGACATGGCGGCTTCGGCGAGCGAGCGTCCCGCCATATCCAGTGCGTCCATCTTTTCCCGCACGGTGGAATGGTCCGGCGCGTTGTCGCGGGCGTTTTTCATTTCGGCGAGTGCAGTTTCGACACCGATTCGGTCCGCGTCGGGAATGTCGTTTCCGTACCCCGCTAAAAGTTTCGTCGCGCCGAGGATCGCGGAGTCGGCTTCGTTGCGCATGTCGGCGAGCATCCGCGCCTTGAAGTCCTCGTCGGCGTTCACGAACGAATCCCGGACCATGCGCCGCACTTCCCCTTCGGCAAGCCCGTAGGTCGGCTTGATCCGCACGTCGGTTTTCGCCCCCGAGCGCGTTTCGGTCGCGGTGACACGCAGGATGCCGTTCATGTCGAGGAAAAACGTTACTTCGATCTTCGGCAGTCCGGCGGGCATCGGGGGAATGCCGCGCAGTTCGATCCGCGCGAGGGAGCGGTTGTCGGTCGCCATTTCGCGCTCGCCCTGCACGACATGCAGGAGCACCACGGTCTGCCCGTCCACACTGGTCGTGAACTCCTCCTTGGCGGACGACGGTATTTTCGCGTTCCGGAATAGCAGTTTTTCCGTCGCCCCCCCCATCGTTTCGATACCGAGCGAAAGCGGGGTCACGTCTAACAGCAGTAGATCGGTACGCCCCGACGACAGAATGTCCGCCTGTACCGCAGCTCCAAGGGCCACGACTTCGTCCGGGTTGACATCGGTGTGCGGCGCTTTGCCAAAAAGCGTTTGCACGGCTTGCCGAACCGCCGGGACACGGGTGGACCCGCCGACGAGAACCACTTCATCGATTTCGGTGGCGGTCAGTCCTGCGTCGGTCAACGCCTGACGGCACGGTGCGAGGGTGCGCTCGACAAGCGGCGAAATCAGCGACTCGAACTCGGACTTCGTAACCGTGCGAACGAACGCGCCGTTGTCTCCGAGGGAAACGTGGACGTCGGTTTGCGCGGCGTCCGACAGATGACGCTTCGCCGCTTCCGCCGCGACGCGAACGGTCGCCCGCAGTTCGGGGGACGGTTCCGTGACGCCGATCTCGGAGAGCAATCGGTCGGACAGCAATTCGTCGAAATCGTCGCCACCGAGGTGGGTATCACCGTTCGTGGCAAGCACGTCAAACACGCCGTCCTCCAGGCGAAGGAGGGACACGTCGAACGTCCCCCCGCCCAAGTCGTACACCGCGATGGTGGCGGATTTCTTGTTCTGCAGCCCGTAAGCGAGACTCGCCGCCGTCGGTTCGTTGACGATACGCACGACTTCCAGGCCCGCGATCTCGCCCGCGTCTTTTGTGGCTTGACGCTGGGCGTCGTTGAAATATGCCGGGACGGTGATCACCGCTTTGGTCACGGTTTCCCCCAAACTTGCTTCGGCACGGTCTTTCAGGGCACGTAACACCAGCGCGGCGACTTCCGGCGCGGTGACGAGATTGTCGCCGAGTCGGATCGTCGCCACGTCCGTGCGCTCCGTTGACAATTCGTACGATAGATTCGCGGTCTCGCCTTTCACATCGTCGTAGCCTTTTCCCATCAGCCGCTTCGTACTGTACACCGTGCGCGACGGTTCGGTAGCCAGAAGCTCTTTTGCGGACGAACCGACTACCGGCGCGGTGCCATCAAATGGGAAATATACGACGGACGGGAGAAGGGTTTCGCCACTCTTGATGTCTGTCAGAATCAGCGGAACGCCTTCTTTTGCTACGGCGACCAGGGAATTGGTCGTGCCCAGATCAATGCCAACAATCAGCGGGTTACTCATATTGCACAGTCTACCGCAAACGCGCCGGGGTATGTGTACTCGCTCGCCGTCGTCACCGTGGTCCCGGAAGCGGGGGCGGGTTGGCTTGTACTCCCCGCCGCCCCTGTGGCGGGAACCCTCTGCAAGCGCAAACGCTGACGCGATGGGATGGGAAAGTGTCCTTGCCCGTTTACGCCGTCCGGCGGTTGGGTAAGCCAACGAGCGAGGACAGCTTCCCATGATCATCGGCCGCATACTTTTAGCATTCATCACCGCGCTTTCACGTGTTTTCCCCGGAGTCAAGTCGCCGAAACAGGTGGATGCCGAGTCGGGCATGAGGGGCGGCGCGTCGACCGCGGCGAAGCCCGCCGTCGCCCCGCCGCAGAGCCGACCGAGTGTTCAGAAGACGACACCGGAATCCCTCCCGGACGGGTCGACACACTCTACCGACCTGACCAAAATACATGGTGTCTTCGGCTACGGGAAAGAGTTATTCACGCGGTTCACCGGCGATCAATGCCCGGCGTGGGCGGCATCGCTGTCTTTCTTCTCGATTATTTCGCTCCCGTCGGTGTTGCTCTGCGGGCTTGCCGTGCTGGGTTTCGTGGTGCAATCGCCGAAGGTGGCAGAGCGATACGTCGAAAAAGCACTGACGCAGGTGTTGCCGGGGCAGACCAAGGCCACCGCCGCGGCAACGCCCGGTGCCACGGAGAAGCAGCCCACGGCGGCGTCGAAAGCCACCGCGCGCGGCATCATTCAGGACATGAACATCGCGCAGTCGGTGGAGGAGATTCGCAAACGGCGCGGCTGGACGGCGGTGGTCGGTGTGGCTTTGCTACTCTGGTCGGCGATCCAGATTTTCGTCAACGCCTCGACGCCGATAAACGCGGCGTTCGGCGTCAAGGAAACGCGCAACTTTTTTCAGGTTCGGCTTGTTGCGCTCGGTTTGCTTTTCAGCACCGGTATTTTGTTTGTCCTTTCGTTACTCCCCGCCGCCGGGGTTCAAGTGCTCAACTCGCTCAAACTATTCGGCAGTTATCCGGACCCCACCCCATTCTGGCTGGATGCGATATTCTGGGCGGTCGGGATCGCGATCAACGCCGTGCTGTTCACAGTGATTTACCGGTTCCTACCCTCCCCGTCGGCGAAGGTTTCCTGGCAAGACGCCCGGTTCGGTGGCGTCATCGCGGCGGTTCTGTGGGAGATCGCGAAGCAAGGCTTTGCACTGTATTTGCAACGGCTGGGCGGGGCGGCGAGTTACGACAAACTATACGGGTCGTTGGGGAGTATCTTCCTGCTCGTGTTCTGGATATACTACACGTCAATGATCCTGCTTCTCGGTGCGGAGATCGCCAAACTGTATGGTGACTTGCGCGAAGCGAAAGCGGGGCAAGTTCCGGCGAAAATATGATCGGAACGTTTCCGCTTTGACATGACGATATGCAGTATGCGTTTGTAGCGACTTGCCTAACACGGTTAGTTCGCGCTCGAAAGGATACGCTTACCATGGAAATCAACGAAACGACAGAGACTATCACAGCAACCAACGCGAACCTATCCGGCTCTCAGTTCACAGACGTGAATCTCGAAGGGGGGCGTTTTACAGACGTAAAACTTACCGGCGCGACTTTCACCGACATTTGCTTCGGCAACGTGACTATTCGTGACGCCAACTTATCCGGTATGTCGATTGAGGATTGCAATCTTTCCGGGATGACGATTCAAGGTATTGAGGATGATAATCTGAACGGAATGACGATTAATGGAATCTCGGTCCTGGAATTGTTGGCAGTATATCGGACTGCATCGCCGCGTGAGTGAACATGCACCAGGTGGAAGATATATCGACTACTTCCGGTTCCCCACGTTGATTGAGTAAGTAGACTGTAATATCCGACGCCCGACTTGCTGGGAGGCACCTCACTCAAAGATTACGAACGCGATTACCAAGCGTTTTTGGAGCCTGGTGGGGGAAACACGGAATTGCGGACGATGAGTTCGCCACGGAGTAACGTCTTCTCACCGGGAGTAGCACCGTCACGGATCTGTGCCATGAGCAGATCGACCGCTCCCTGACCGATATACTGTAGCGGGTTAGTAATGGTGGTCAAAGCGGGTTGAGAGATCACACTCTCCCGGTTATTGTTGACGCCGACGATAGAAAAATCCTCCGGCACTTTGCGCCCGGACTCGATGACCGCCTGCATCACTCCCAGAGCGATCCAATCGTCGGCGCAGAAAGCCGCTGTCGGAAGATCACTCTGAGTTTGCGCAAGCAGCTCGGTCATGCGTCGATAGCCGGAAGGAATGCTGTACTTGCCAGGGATAATCAGTTCTTCATCGACAGTGACTCCCCAATCGGAAAGTGCCTGACGATAGCCCTGTTCACGGCGGAAGCTACTAAGATGCGTCGGGTCGCCGCAAAAATGCGCGATCCGGCGATGCCCTGCTTCGAACAGGTAGTTCGTCGCCGTATATCCGGCTCCGATATTGTCGAGATCTACCACGGACAATGACTTCTCCATCCGGCTTTCACCCACAAGTACAAACGGCATCGTCTGTTTCGACAGAGAGTCGGCGACTGCTTCCGTTAGAAGAGGAAGCATCAGTATCACTCCGTCGCAACGACCACCGAAATATTTGGGTATCTTACCGATAGCCACTTCCCAGGACTCCTCGGTGACGTAGATGAGTGTGGCTTGTTCCTGACGTCTGCCCGCTTCGAATATCCCGTCGAGAATCGGACCGAAGTATCGGTCTGATGCAATGGAATCGGAATCACAGTACGCCATCAGGATTCCCACTGTGTTCTGACGCTCCTGGTATTCCTGGCGTAATTTTTTCGCGGGCTGATAACCCGTTTCCGCAACCACCGTCAGAATACGGTCGCGTACCTCATGCCCGGCTGCACCGCGACGCTTGTTCAACACCGCAGAAACTGTCATCGCTGAAACACCGCACTTTTTTGCTATTTCACGCAGGGTTGCCATCATTACTCCTTTGTCAAACTCAGTGCAGACAAAGAACTCGCTGCCCTTGTAAGCTTACAAGAGTCTATCATACTATTGGATACGACTCAATAATGAACAGCTGATTCCGTATGAATTTCTCGGAAAAGATGAGTAATATTTGCTTGACAAAAATGGGGTCTTGATATACCATGTCAACACTACCTTAGTTGTAAGTTTAATAAGTATACAACAAGATCATAAACGTCTCGGCTTAGTGAGCCGACTGCGTAAATCACAACGAACTGTGGAGGATTTTTGTTATGGACCCCCGGATATCCCGTCGAGCTTTTACGCTTATCGAACTTCTCGTTGTTATCGCTATAATTGCGATACTTGCTGCGATATTGTTTCCCGTTTTTGCCCAAGCGCGTTCCAAGGCGCGTCAGGCGAGTTGTATCTCGAATCTCAAGCAAGTGGGTCTAGGTGTTCTCCAGTATTGCCAGGACTATGACAACGTTCTCCCCCCCACCAACACGGCAGGCGAATCCTACGAAGCAAGTTACATCGTCGCCGCGCGGCTACAACCTTACATCAAAAGCTTCGCCCTGTTCAAATGCACCGACGCCGCCGATGCCCCCATGGGGACCACACAGGCGATGCAACACGACAATGGCAGCGGGGACTACATGACCGACCCGGCGAACATCGGTCTTCCCGCCTCGAAGGTGGGGACCGCGCAATATTTCAACGACGTGTATCCGCCTACGGACTACAAATTCAACCCGTCGTTCTACGGTCAACCGACTCCCCGCGATCTAGACTCCTCGGACATCTGCTCGCCCGGTCATGCCACGATGGTCATCGACTGGCCCCCGATGGGGAATACCTGGCCTGGCACCGCTTTCTGGAAACAGCACGGCGGTAGGGAATTTGGTCGGCACACCAACGGTTCGGTGGTCATGTTCACGGACGGTCATGCCAAGTGGTTTTCATTCAAAACCCTATATCCGTCCGGCAACGACGACGGGCGTAGCGACCAATGGAATTTCTGGGGATTCTGGTGGGGAGCGGAGAAGCATGGTGGCAAAGAGCCGAATGACGGAACCTTCAACCCCGCCGTGAACAGCTGTCGATAAGTCACCGGTCGCCGCGCGGAATCATTCCTCGCGGCGACCGCGAACACGGCGGTCAAAGAAACACATTATATGAAATACTTGATAGTAGTATTGTCGCTGGTCGCTGTTGCCACCGGGATGTCGGGATGCGGCGAAAAGGATTTGCCTGAATCCGCTTCTCCGACACAGAACGCCATCCCATCGCAACAAACCAAGAAAGTTTTGAACGATCCCAATTTGTCGCCGACGGTGAAGAAAGTGATCGAGGATAGCCAGAAGCAACACGGTACCCCGCAACGCTAACCATCATGCGAAACGCGGGTGGCGCGAAGGGGACGAACCCGAGAACTACCTTTGTTCACCGCCGTGACGGGGATTTGGACGCGCTACCTCTCTTCGCGCCAGCTGTGTTTCGCCGTCCAACCTAACACGCGCTTTATCTTGCCGCAGTCGAAAACCGACGCGAACGGCTCGTGACCGGGTGCTATTTTCGCCACTGCCTCCGCGCCGTACCGTGCGGTCATCGCTTCCTGCAAAGGAGTGTCCAGGCACGTATCCGCTGCCGCGATCAAGAACACTTCATGTCCGGTCGTGTCGCCCTCTATCGCGGCACGGAACGCGGTCGCAACGTCGCGGACATCGATGTAACTCCAGAAGTTCGTGCTTCCGCCCTGTGGATACTGGTCGCGTCGTTCCTTCAGCCAGTGGTACGTGTCTGGCGTGATGACGTTGTTGATGCGCAGACTGACCACCGGCATTCCGGTATACCGTCTCGCCATCGCGTCGCCGATCACCTCACCCATGTATTTGCTCAGCGCGTAGGCGTTTGGGGAATCGACACGGGCGGTTTCGTCGAACGGGAAATGCGGGGGCAACTCGCTCGTCGTCAGCCAGCCGGTCGCCATCTCACTGCTCGCATATACGAAACATTTCACCCCGGGATCACCGGCTGCCTGAAACACGTTGTAGGTGCTTTGCACGTTGTTATTGAATACCTGCTGGCGCGGGTTCCCGCCCGGCGACGGGTTCGCGGCCA
>JACMMA010000774.1 GCA_014379275.1 Armatimonadota bacterium
CCCAACGCTCACGCCCGAACAAAGGCAAACGCTGGAAGGGGGCGGGCGGTTACCGACCGCCCTGCTCACCCCTAAGCAGAGGGCACAGATAGAGCGACTGGCTTTGAACGGTTACACCGCGCCTCTTGACAGCCCCTCGAAAGATGCCCTGCTCATCTTGAAAGCGGCGGACAAAGTGGCGGTGGTCAAAAAGCTTTCCGAGGGCGAAGAGGTATTCGGATACAACTTCCACGAAGTCGCCTACGACCGGACGGTTTTCCGTCCGATCCGGGGCATCAACCGCAAAGGGCAGTTCAATGCGGACTCGAACACCCCGCGCTCGGGCGACGATGCTCCCGCGCCAGACAGGAAAGGGGTGACGTGGGAAGGAAAGGATACCCTCGATACGGTAGTCGCCGCGTTGCAGACCCCTTCAGGAAACACTCGGGTAATGAAGGTAGATCCCGCTCTAGCGGCGAAGCCGGTGACCGTGGTTGGCGCGGAGTTCACCCCACCGGGGATCGTCCTCACCGCTCTGGCGAACGTGTATGGACTTCGCGTTGCCGAGGAAAAGGACGGTTCCCTGCTTCTGACCAGACCCCGGATTCGCTTCGCGGCGAACATCACCGACCTTCGTGAAAGCGTCGCACGCTTGATTCCGGAACCGTTGCTACGTTCACTCCGAGTCGAGTCGCCAGCATCGGAGGCGTCTCAAAATCCGCCGGGGAACGGGCGCGACGTAGCGCCAACCGCAAGTCGCATGATGGGCGGGGCGAGTGGGTCCGATAAATCGGTTCGTCTGGTACAAAAGGCGGCATGGCGGCTGAAAGGCATGTACGACATCCAGAAAAATGAAGCCGATAAAACGGGAGAAGGCCAACGAAGCTCCTTCCCCGAAATCTCCCTCTCCAGGTTACCTGCGGAAGGGCGGGCGGCGTTCGCGGTGACGGTGCTTCAGGATTTCCTTTCACAGCTGTTCTTTTTTTCTGATCGACCGACCCCGGCCACGATTACCGACTTCGAGACAGGTTTCCTTACGGGCGGCATGCATGAGGAGCAAGGCGACCAGCACTTTTCGTTGATGCTTAACGTCGAAACAGAAACACCCGGCGCGAAGACAACAAATGCAACGGGATTCAGTGGGATTTGGTACGCGGAAGTAAAAAATAAGTAGACACCTTTGAAGGGGGAGTCATTCTTTTCACGGCACGCCCTTGTGTTCATATAACCATGCCCGCCGCTTGCCTCCGCAACGGCGGGCAATTTAACCATTTTTTAATGAACACTTAACATGCAGTTAACATAAGAGTGCTACTATAATTTGTACAGACATTTCGCGTCCTGATCGTGGACGCCAACCCGTTATCTCGTGGAGGTATTAGATGAACCGATCCGACGTTTCTCGACACGACCGACTGGCATTCACACTGATCGAACTGCTTGTTGTTATTGCTATTATCGCGATCCTCGCCGCGATACTGTTTCCGGTGTTTGCTCAGGCTCGGGAAAAAGCCCGTCAGACCGCCTGCCTTTCCAATCTCAAACAAATGGGGCTGTCGGTGATGCAGTATGCACAGGACTATGACGAGATTTTGCCATCGACCGGTTGGCAAGGACCTTGTACGAATCCTAACGACATCACGAAAACGAACGACCTTTATTTCAGCGGTGTCTATTCGTTCCCCATCGCCATCCAGCCGTATGCAAAAAGCTACGCTATCCTCGCGTGCCCCAGCGACGACGCGCGCGGCGGGTTCAATAAAACCGGCTCTAATTGCTACGAGCAACAATTGATCCAGGGTAACGTGCCCGGTGCCTATGCCGGTATGCGCAACGTCGCCAACGCGATGCGCGACACGCTCCCGCTCTCCTACGCCGGCAACTACTTCCTGGTGAAGTCTTATCTACGAAAACCAGTTGGTTCCCCCAAAGTGCCGATGACGGTTCCCCCTATCGAGGTTGAGGGCACGGCGCTGGAAATGGCGACGTTCTCCGATCTGGATAGCCCCGCCAATATTTTCTACCTCGCCGACGTGGGTTCCAGCACGGCTAATTTTGCCGGGTGGTATATCGCGCCGGGTTACGGCAACAACGGTGCCGACGTGCGGTGGCGCAAGGGCAAACGCCACGCGGACGGTCGCAACTGGATCTTCTGTGACGGGCACGCGAAGTGGAGCAAGGACCCCGACTTCAAAAACCCGAACGGCACCAATAAGTCGCAAGATGCGTTGATGGAAGAATATCGCAAGCGCGGTATCTACACGTACTATTACACCGAAACCAACAACTAGACCGCACGACGGGGCGGCACG
>JACMMA010000775.1 GCA_014379275.1 Armatimonadota bacterium
AGAACGATGTCGCCGGTCGCCTCGATGCGTCCCAGTCCTTCCTCAAAAACCATCCGGTCGGCGCGGAGCGAAACGTCCCCCCAGAGAAGTCGCACATCGCCGGCGAGTTCGATACGACTGGGCGAACCGATGCCGCCGCTTCCGCCGCCGGAAAAAGTCACCTCCTTGTTTTTCGATTTGAGTGTAAACTGCGGGAGTAGTTTTCCCTGTGGTGATTCGGTAGTCGTTGCCTCCTGCGCGGCTACTCGCGGAGCGAGCCCGGTGATCAAAAGTATGAGGGCGATAAACGAGCGGGCTAACAGGAAAGTGATCCTCCGAAGAGGCGTCGCCACAAATCGGTCTGGAGAAGGTTCTCGGGGTCGGTGCGATGTTTCATGGCGATAAACCGCGCGACTCGCTCCTCGGCTAAAAAAGCGGTGATGCGCGACGGATGCAGTGTCGAATCTTTGGCAAAGTAGTGACGGCCCCCGGCGGCAATCGTGACCGCATCGAGGTCGGCGGCGAGTTGCCACAACCGGTCGCGGTTCGAGGCGGTGACCTTGAAATCGAGCGCGAGCGAGTAGCCGTCGGTTGCGTAACTCATTAGAAAATTGTCGGCGCGGTGCCGCTTGAAGACCGAAAGGTAGGGGAAAAGCCGGTGCTTGTGGCACAGGCGGATCTGCTCACGGAACGCTTTCAATGCGGTTTCTTTCGGGATCTGTGTTTGATACTGGATTAGACCGCCGTCCCCGTAGGCACGTTTCCAGTTCGGTACATAATCCAGTAAAAAGTTCGCGCCCGCGAAGGTATCCACAACCGCCTTGCCGGACGAGAACGCGCCCGCGTTGTAGCGCAGGGCGGATAGCAGGCGCATCCCGGTGTCATTCACCCACGGCTTGAGTAGCCGCCACAGCGTTGATTTCGGCACCAGACCGAATACCGTATCGCCCAGGTCCTGACGCTCGACGCGCAGCGACTGCGCCGGGTTCGGGTCCTCGCCTGGCGCGAAAAAGATCGCGTCCTGCACCAGACCGCGCCCCAGATCGTCGCCGGACGCGAACGTATCTATCCACCCGACGGCATAATCCGCGCCCCGTGCGATCCGTTCGTCGGTTACGGAGAACATTTCGGCGAGGTTTTTTGCGGCGAACTGGCGCACGTGAAGTAAACCGCTCGAAACGGGCATCATCTGCAGGACTATCTTTGTGAACACGCCCAGAACGCCGAAACCGCCGATCGCCGCGTAGAAAAGATCACGGTTTTCGTTTTCGGGGGTGCACGTAACGACCTCGCCCGTCGCGGGGAGGAGGATGTCGAACGATAGCGTGTGCTCCCCGAGAGTACCCTGCTTGAAATGGTTTTTGCCGTGGATGTTCATGGCGAGCGCACCGCCGATGGTTGGGTACATGGTGCCGGACACCACGGGGGGGAGCCACCCGTCGCCGATGACGTACTGCCATAAATCGCGCACGGTGGCGCCCGGCTCTAGCGTGATAATACCGGTCAGCGGGTCCCAATCAAGGATGCGTTTCAGGCGCGTCAGGTCCAGCGCGATTGCCTCCGCAAGGTATGCCGCGTCACCGTAGGAGCGGCCCGCACCGCGCGGAGCCACCGGGACATGGTGTGCCCGCGCTATATCGAACACGTCGCGGATGCCGTCCACCGTGGACGGGCGGTACAAATATCCGGTGGCACGGTCCGCGCCGCCGAACCCTTCCACGGTCTCGATACGGTCTCGCGGCAAAATCGAGAAGGAATCCGTCATATGTTCATTTTCTGGAAGAGGGCGGAGGGAATCGCCCGGATGATCGCCATGACGTACCGCCAAATGCCGGGAACATACGCGACGCGCGTCCCTCGCTCGCTCGCGGCGACAATCTGACGGGCGGCTTCCTCGGCGGGGATTATCAGGGGCAGTTTGTCCAGGCCGCGTGTCATGGGAGTATCTACCGGTCCGGGCTTGATCGTGACGACGCGGACGCCGACCCGCCCGACGCGGTTGCGTAGCGATTCCAGATAGGTTTCGAGTGCGGCTTTCGATGTGCAGTACACCGGCTGTCCGCGTCGCCCGCGGTCCCCGGCGACCGAACCGATTCCCACTATTGTCCCCGCACCCGTCGCGGCGAAACGTACCGCCGCTTCGTTGAGCCATGCGACCGCGCCGAGAACGTTGACCTCGATCATGGCGCGGTCTTTGGCGAAATCGAACTCATCCACGGCGATGCGCGGCATCACGCCCGCCGCGTAAAAAATGGCGTCCAATCCACCGAGGTCGCGGCAGACTTGCTGGAAAAGTGCCGGGATGTCGCCGAAGTCGGAAACATCATGCGGATAAACGAACGCGGTTCCACCCGCCGCACGGATCGTTTCCGCCAGAGCGTTCAGTTCGCTTTCTCGCCGCGCGATCAGCGCGACCACGCAACCGCCACGTGCCAGTTGTTTCGCCGTTTCCGCACCGATCCCCGACGATGCCCCGACGATGATCGCCCGCCCAAACCGTTTGCCCGCCACTTTTGGTTTCGTCCGCCTCCGACCTTTATTGTATCGCGTGACGTCTTTAGGATGTGATTGCTTTTTGTTGTCCTTCCCGGACGGGGCCAACGCATCGTTGGATCGGTTTCACCTGCGGTGCTTGTTACTGTTTGGTGGTTGTGGGTCGGTCCTTTCCCGCGAATGCGCCGATGCCGGTTTCACACGGAGTGTGTAAACCGGCATCGGCGCATTCGCGGGAAAACAGCAAGGGCAGACTCGAATCGCGGAATACCTATCATAGAAACAGCACCGCAGGTGAAACCGATCCAACGATGCGTTGGCCCCGTCCGGGAAGGACAACAACAAAGTAAGTGAGATTCCCTGACAGACTTACAGAAATCGGGGTAGGGTATGGGGCGTCGGCTCGCCGTTGTTCGTGGAAACGGATACTACGCCCGTCGAAGGCGAATCGGCTGTATAGGTGACGACCACGATGACCGGGATGGTTATATTTGTGCGCACGATGTCATACCGAATCGTCCGCGTCCCCGACTCGGGGACCATGTTCCGGTTGTTTACCGGGTCCAGAACGATATTATCGGGAACAACGCTGTAAACGTTCCCGCCGCCTTCCGGTGTGATGGTGTAAAGGCCGGTAGTGATCGTAACCAGGCGCGTCGCTCGCTCGGTGATGATGGAGGAGGTACCCGTACTTCGTCCGACGCCGCCGATGGTCAGGTCATATGTCAGGGTGGACGAGACGCCGTCCTTGTTAACTTCGAGGTTCGTCAGCGAAGTCGAACCGTTGATGGCCCGACCGTTGATGGTCACATCGGTGAAGACCACGCTACCGGTCCGGGCGACGCGATTCCGGGTGATCGTAAATACGCCGCTGACCTCGCGACCGCCGGGTGCTGTCACCGGGGTGGTGCCGTAATCGACGGTGACGACGAACCCATCTTCGGTTCGCTCCGTGGAAACGACCGGGTACTCGCCCTCCGCCCGCGTAACCGAACGCCCGCCTTCGGATTCCGTCAAATACGAGACCGGTTCCAGCGCGCCGTTCGTCGCTATACCCGATTGATCGCTGGCATCCGCCGCCGTCGCTTCGTCCTGTGTCAGGACAGCAGACGTGGTGGTTCCGGTGCCAGTACTTCCTGTTGTTGGACCGCCGTTGTTTGCCGTATCTGTCGTGCCACTTGCCGTTTCATCCGAAGTCGTCGAGCCGCCGCCGGTGCCATCGTTCCCCGTCGTCTCTGGCGTTGACGAACCGGCGGTTTCGGTGGCAGGAAGCAAGGAAGAACTGCTTCCGTCACCGCCGCACCCCGTCACAACAAGACCGGCCCCAACGCCTACAAGCCACAGTGCCGCGAGCCGCGGCATCCATCTAACGTGCTGTCGCATACCAAAATGCTCCTCATCTAACAAGGTTCGCAGACATGATTGTTGCGTGTTGTAGTGCGGACGTTTGGGGAGTCAAGAATGTTCACCTCCTTCCCGTCGGGGAGTAAGAGAGGACAACAGTTCGGGCACGTTAACCAATAAGACTACGCCGCGCCGACAAAAAGCGGAAACGTCGGCGCGAAAAGTTTCCTGTTTCGCGGGCGAATGTTGTATACTGCAAACATAAAACAAACATATGTTTGCTATATCGAAAGGAGACAGACGCTAACCATGGGTAAACGCGGACCTTCCCCCGGCGCGAAATATTCTCGCCGTGCGCCCGCCGCCGGGGACATCGTGATTTCAAACAACCGGCAACTGGTGCATGCGCAACACTTTTGTGATCGCCTGGATGCGGTTCTGGTACAGATCGAACGCGGCGACTATCCGGCAGACCTACTCGCCCCGCAGGTTCTGGATAAGTTGCACCAGTATACGGAAGCAGTTCAGCATAGCATCATCGAGGGCATCGAGCGGTTCTACGACAAGAACCGTTATGAGTGATGCCTGGCAGTCCGGTTTATTCGAGAATCAAAACTCTCAATAGGTCGGACTGCCACTAATCCAATATCTCCATTCTCCCCGCGGTCAGCGTTTCGCTCCCTTTCTTATCCGTGCCGGGTATCACGACGGCGTTTCCTTCGGCTAAATCCGTGAATGCTATCCGCGAGCCGGTCGGGCAATCATTGGAAGCCGTCGGGCGGCGGGGGGCCATCGGGACCGAAACCGCCCGGCGGGGGTGGTCCCTCATGCGGCGGACGCCCACGCCCATCCGGACCGGGCCGCGACGATTCCAGGGCGGCTTTCTGTGCGTCAGTCAGCAGTGCGAGGATCGTTTCGTGGGTCGCGTTCTTGCCGAGTGCGCCGAGTTGTGTCCATTGCGCTTCGGTCAGTTGCAGATCCCGGAGCGCGGGCGGCGGGATGCGACCAGCACGAAGCGCGTCAAAGGCTTGCAGCAATGTAACGAGCCTGAGCTTCTGTTCCTCGTTCAACAAATCGGTCACGGCGGCGCTCGCTTCTTGAATCGCGGCATCTATCGCTCTGGTCCGTGCCTGTCGCTCCGTCGGCGACGGCGGTTGCGGACGTTGACCGCTTCCGCCCGCACCACGCGGGGGGCGCATTTCTTCGCGTAGTGCGGCGTGCAACTCCCGAATCTTGCCGACCTGTGTGCCGGTGAGTTTCAGGTAAGCCGTCATCGTCTCCGCCGGGATTGTCGCGGCGGAGATCGGCGGCGGCATTCGGCGCGGTCCTCGGGAACCACCCGGTCCGCCGTTGCGGGGCGAGCCGCCCCCCGGCGGCGGCGGTCCCCAGGGGCCTTCCTGCGCCCCGATCATGCTCGTCATGATAGGCGCGGAACCGGACGCTTGCGCGAAGGGGGCAACACTGAGGATCGTTAGCAGGGCGGCGACCCCGCCGAAAGCGAACCGTTCGGTACGTGTCATTATAGTTTTCTCCATGCCATCAGGATACAGAGAGAACTTGAAGAAGTGCTGACGATTCGAACCGATTTTCTTCAGGTTTGCTTCAGGCTCCGAAATAAAAGAACGCGGTAGAAAATTCGGCATGTGCCGGTTCTCTACCGCGTTCTGTTCCCGGAGAATTTGTTTCCGTTCGGTACCGAGGGAAGAAAACGGCGTCCCGGCTTCTTGGGTCGATACGGATTAGAAACGCTCGGCTCCGGGGGCGAGCGAGATGCAAGCAATAAGCTTCATCGGTTGTTTAAGCCCCCCTTTCGTACGAGATAATTCCCTATCGCCGACGCGGGCGTGGTTGCTAAAGAAATATGGGTACACTTTTTTTATGAATCCAACCATAGAAACTTTATCTGATGCCGACGCCGTCGCGACACGCGCCGCCGAGATTGTTGTCACAACCGCACTACAAGCCGTTATGGAGCGCGAACGATTTACGTGGGTCCTGTCGGGCGGATCGACACCCGAGCGGCTGTATACACTCCTCACACAGTCGCCGTACAAGGACCAGATGCCGTGGGAGGAGACGTTCGTGTTCATGGGCGATGAGCGGTTCGTTCCGGAGGAAGACCCGGCGCATAACTTCTCGATGGCGCGGCGGGCGCTGCTCGACCATGTGCCGGTGCCGCCCGCAAACCGCTACCCGATAGAAACCTATCTGCCGTCCGCCGCCGATGCTGCCGACGAATACGCGGGCCGGTTGCGGGATTTTTTCGACGGCGAGGCGATGGTATTCGACCTGATTCTGCTCGGCCTGGGCGACGACGGGCACACGGCGTCCCTGTTCCCCGGCAAGCCGTCATTGGACGAAACCGACAAGCCGGTAGTCGGTTCGGAACCTGGCCATCTGCCGCCCCCGGTCGAGCGCGTCACCCTGACGTTTCCCGTGCTGAACGCGGCGCGGAACGTGTTGTTTCTGGTCACGGGCGAAAAGAAGCGGGAAAAACTAGCGCAAGTACTGTCGGGCGGGGCGTCGGTATCGGACGTGCCGGCGGCGGGGATAAAACCGGTCAATGGGACTCTGATTTTTCTGGCGGACGAAGCGGCGGTAAAAAAATAGCATATTGTTTCGGACTCCCCAACTCTTCCTGGCTATGGAGCGACTATCAAGGCAGAAGTCGAACGTGGATAGTCCGTTACAATCGTACAAGTAAAACGGTTTGTGTGTCGATAAAGTGCCGCCCGCGAGGTCGCGGCGGCACTTTGACCAGAGTAGGCAACGGGGCGAGCCGATCTACACGGCTCGCTCCCCGTTCAATCCCGGCGACGGTCGCCGGACCCGAAAGATAAAAGGTAAAAACAATGTTGTCTGGAAGTCCGCGCCTCACGGGGCGCAACGTAAACCGGGCGTTTACGCTCATCGAACTGTTAGTGGTTATCGCGATTATCGCGATCCTCGCCGCGATCCTGTTCCCCGTCTTCGCCCAGGCCCGCGAGAAAGCACGACAAACGTCCTGCCTCTCGAACCAGAAGCAACTCGGGTTGGCGACGATGCAGTATGTGCAGGACTACGACGAAACCTACCCGATGTCCGAATACGGCGGTGGCGGTGGCGTTTGCGGTCTGCAATACCAATGGCCGACCCTCCTGCAAGGCTATATCAAAGGTGGCGATAGCTACGTAGACAACGGTGTCCGCCTCTGGGTCGGCAGAGGTAGCATATTCACCTGCCCGTCCTCGCCCGACATCAGCGCAAACGTTCCTTACAACCGGGAAGGTGTCGTTTACACCATCGCGCCGTCGGACGATATATTCGTCGCCAACTACAACAACTGTGACCTTTCCAACACAGACCCCGAAAGAAAAATCAAAGAGGGTGTCGCGGTGGCGCTCCTCACGAAGCCAGCCGACATGGTCATGTTTTCAGAAAAAGGAAGCAACGATCAGCCGTGGAACTACCCGTGGATCTGCGCTAAGGAATGGTGCGTGAACGACATCGGCATCGGCGGCGTGAACGCGTCGGGACAACCGAACGACCCCAGCCGCGACGGCACGTACACCTATGACCGGAACGACTGCAACTACGTGGACAATAACAACGGTCCCGGTAGCTACGGCAGTTGCGGAACGACACCGAACTTCCGGCACATGGGCACGGTGGAAAGACGGGTCGCGGGTGCGCCTTCCTTCAACAGCGGCGCGGCGAGGTTCGTTAATAACCCCGGTGGCGTGAATAACATTATTTTCGCGGATGGCCATGTCAAAGGTATGAAGCGGGGGCAACTGAAGTTTTCCAGAAACTTCTTCGACCAGGGTCTCAAGGCGAGCGGCAACTGGCCGTACAATCAGTCCTGGTACCCTTACTAGCCCAAGCACCGTCTCGGACAGAAGCGACGGAAGATGCCCTTTCGCCGCTTCTGGCTATCTTAACTGCCTACCCTCGTAGGAGGTACAAAACATGAGTAACTACAGAATTTATTTGGTCGCGTGCGCGATATGCTCCGTTTGTGTGCCGCTCATCGGATGTGGCA
>JACMMA010000776.1 GCA_014379275.1 Armatimonadota bacterium
AACCGATCATTGGACAAGACGTTGCGGCAGAAAACAGAAAAGGATTACATCAACAATGGGGCTTTCGGTGACTGTCGGAATGCTCGCGGATCTTGAACAGAACGATGCGGAGAGCGCGGCGTGGTTTCGTGGAGAGTTGGCGAAGGTCAACCGGGTGCTGGAAGCGAACGGGACAGCGGCGTTCGCGGAACCGGGGACGCTGGCGAGAGAACTGCGGTTGAACGCGGCGGACAGCTACCCGTACAGCTTCCTGCATTACTTGCGGCGGGCATATGCCTTCCAACGGGAAGGGTTGCCGCTGACCCCGGCGGGTGACAGGATTTCTAAAGCGGACGATAACGCGATCGAGGACGCCGGTTCGGGCTTCGATTCGCACCTTCTGATGCACTCCGATGCCGAAGGATTCTACGTGCCGGTAGATTTCGACGAGCCGATATTCAGCGACGACGTTCCAGGGGCGATGCTCGGTTCGAGTCAGGGGCTTCTTCGCGAACTCGTCAAAGTCGCGCCATTTTTAGGCATTGAATTGACCGCCACCGGCGAACTTACGGACACAGTGCGGCAAAAACTTCTGGACGCCGACACTAACGAGACGCCCCCTTACTACCGCGAATACGTCGTCTGGCACTCGCTATACGAAGCGGCACGCCTATCCATAGCACACCAGACGATGATCGTTTTTCATTAGGGGCGATACGGGTGCGCTCCACAAGAAGGTGGAGCATACCCGTCAGGAAACGTGGAGCACCGCTTTGCCAGGGTACGCCCGCTCCATAAGTTGCGTCGCCACGGCGTCCGCGTCGGTCCATGGGGCTTCGAGCGACACGCGCGGGGTGAGTTTACCCTTCGCCACCAACCCGGCGAGACGTGCTAGCCCCGCGCTCGCCGCCTCGACTGTTTTGAGTTCGTCGAACAGGATCATGCCGTAGAGCGAGGTCATGCCTTTGCCATAGAACGCTGAGGCGTCGAACGTCACCGTGTCGCCCGCCGAGGTGCCGAGCGAGACGATGCGCGTCCCCTCTTCGACGATTTCCAGTGCGTCGCCTAGGATCTGCCCTCCGACAGAATCCACGATCAGTGCGAACGGGGCGTATTGCTTCGCGTCGGTGAGGCGGTCGCCGATAACCACCGCATCCGCACCCGCCTCGCGTACTTGTGCTTCCTGTTCTGGACGGCGTATCTGCGCGACGACGAACGCCCCGGCGAGTTTCGCTAACTGAATGGCGAAATCGCCGACCCCGCCCGTCGCCCCGGTGAGAAGTACCGGGCGCTCCAACAGAAAGCCGCCCTTGATCAGTGCGTGAAGCGCGGTCAGACCCGCGACCGGGAGCGTCGCTGCCTGTGCGAACGACACGGAATCAGGGATCGCGGCGACCTGATCGGCGGGGACCGCGACCTGCTCCGCCCACGCGCCCGACCGCGCGATGCCGACAACGCGTGTCCCCGGCGCGAGACCGGAGCCGTTTGCGTCCGCGACCACACCCGCGAAATCCCAGCCGGGACGCCAGTTCGGACGTGGCTTTCGGGTCATACGCACCTCACCCCGGTTGAGCGACACGGCGGCGACGTTCACCAGCA
>JACMMA010000133.1 GCA_014379275.1 Armatimonadota bacterium
ACGCGATATTCGGCGAAATGGTGACCGCGGGGATGTTGGCGGCGGGCGTGGCACTTGTCGCACCGGTCGGAACCGGCGCCGAGAAAAGCTGATAGGAAACCCCGTTGTCCGTCGATTTGATGAAAGCGATCCGGTTGGCCGCACTGATCGAAGGGAATCGGTGGATCGCCCCCGGCTGGTTGGTCAAGCGGGCGGGCTCGACTCCTACCCCTTGGTTGGGGGACGGGTTGGAAGAGATCCGCCAGAGCTGATAGTTGTCCGGGGTGTTGTCGCCCGTGAAGTCACGGTTCGCCGCGAAGAAGATGAACTGCTCGTCCGCACTCCAGTACGGGTCAATTTCGTCACTAACCAGCGGCCCGAAGTTGGTGATGTCTACGACCTGCTCCTGGACGTTCGCGCCGTTGCCGCCGCCGACCTGTACGCGGGTACGCTCGAAGCCCTTGACACCCGTCGTGGAGCGGCGCGTGACGCCATCGGGAATAAACTTCCCGGCATCCGGGCTGTTGGCGCGAAGCGGGACGCCCTGTCGCGCGGGGTTTGCAGTACGGTCTTGTGGGGTAAAACGTGGTTGAGCCGGTGCAGCCGGTTTTGCCAGCACTGCCGGCGCGGCGACGCTCCATAACAGCGAAACATAAAGCGCAAAGGCGATTGACTGCCGATACTTGTAAGCGAACTTCAAAGTGGGGTTCCCCTCCATAAGCCACCAACCGAATGAATGACCGGACACCATGGCGATGAGTAAGTGTTATCGCGTTCCTTCGTTGTCATCCCGGTAAATAAAGCGAAATCGTCGAACATACGAACCGGCGCAAGACACTTGTCCCAAACATCGCGCCTTTGTGTGCAAGCCCTGTTTATCGCCAGCGCGAGCGTTTACGCACCTTGCGGCAGGTAATTTCGCCGGGGCGCGTTGTATCTCCTTCTCTGTCTCTATAAAAAAGACAAAGGTTTCACCGGCTCCTTTTGGGAGAGGTACGGATAGGAAATGTTTCCGTGTTTTATAGAGTGGGAGGAAAACGGGGTGACTATTGGACTCAAACGCTTTTTCAATACGGAAGATACTTTATAACTAACGAGGTTAACGCATGCCGCTCCATCCCGCGGGGATTATAACATAACCGAAAATTATTAAGCAAGAGGCGGTACAGAGGTCAGGTTGTTAAGAGCCAGGTCCGGGAAAGTAGTGCCGGTATGAGGCGCAGTGACGTTCCGGTTATCCGTCGCGGATGAGTTTCCGTGGTTCAACTTTTACGCTCCCATTCTTCCCAGGTCTTCCGCTCGAAGCGGCGGTATTCATTCCAAACGGCGGGGGCGCTTTCCGGATACTCGGGGACGGCTTCGATGGGACAGGGGAGCCAGGTCGTCTGACCCATCAGGCGGCAGACGGTCGGGCGGGCGGGATAAACGAAACAGTTGTGATTTTCGGTGTCACGGAACCGGCAAAGATCTACGGTCGCGCCGGATTCTTCCGCGCCCGGCCAGGGCACGGTCTTGTTTTGCCCGAGTACGCGCCGCACCGCCGAGGGGGCAAGTGTCGCGAGATAGGTTTGCACGGCTTCCTGCTCGTCCCGCGTCACCAGGATACCCGCCGTACAGCGACCGCCACAATCATCGCAACCGTCGCACACGTCCAGGTGCATCGCCGCGGTCAGGGTTTCACGCTGTGCCACGAACCGTTGCCAGCGCGCACGGGTGGCGTCGGCGGACGAATCGGATGTGGGAAGAAGAGTAATCATCGTGCAAATTCAGGCGGCAGAGGCGATATAATCGCGCGAGGTGGAAACGGTACTCCGCCCAGTTGCAGTATACAATACGATGTCCCGATTTTCCGCCGATAGTTCCCCGAAGAGCGTCCTGCCCCGTGTGCAAACTCTCGCCCGCCGCGCCAAAGCCGTCCCGCCGGAAACGCCGTTCGCGACGGTCTGTGAACTGCTCCGTACGAGTCCCTACCAACTGCTCGCCGTGGTAGACACTCCCGGCGAGGTTTCCGCGCTACTTACCGGGCCGCTGCTCGGGGTAATATCCGCGAAAAGCATCGCCGACGAACTGCTCACCGCCCCCCCGGAGGAACAGGAGTGGCTACGCAAACACGGCGTCGCGCGGGACGTTTGCACCCCGGTTCTGCCGGACGAGTGCGCGGTGCCGACCGACACTGCGGCGGAAGTGTCGAGGCTCTTCGACCGCATCGGACGCGATTCCGCGCCGGTGCTGGAATCGCACGAGCGACCGTTGTATCTGGGCATGGTCGCCCGCACGGATCTTTTGCGCGATCTGCACCGACCGTTCGTGCCGCCGCAGATCGGCGGCATGGCGACCCCGCTCGGCGTGTATCTGACCACGGGCAATGTTTCGGGCGGGGTCGGGACCCTGGCACTGGCGGCTACCGGCTTTTTGACGTTCGCGTTGCACACGACCGGACTCGCCCTTCTGTTCGCCGCGAACCACGCCCTGGAACGCTATGTTCCCGCAGTCGCCCGATTCACCGCCCTGTTGCCGCGCCCGCTCGCCGACTCGCTTCCCGAGACGGTGTTTACCGTCGCCCTGACGGCGTTGTTTTTGTTGCTCCTGCGCCAAACGCCGCTCGCAGGCTATCACGCGGCGGAGCATCAGGTGGTGCACGCCATCGAGCGTGGCGAGCCTCTCCTGCCCGAAGCCGTGCGGCGCATGCCCCGCGTCCATCCGCGCTGCTCGACCAACCTCGTCGCCGGTCTCCTCCTGTTCTATATTATCGGGACGGCGTTCGCGGGTTCCCTCGGGGCCGAGCTTTCGTATCTCGTCGGAGCGTTCGCCGCGTTCCTGTGGTGGCGACCGGTCGGCTCGTTTCTGCAGCAACATGCGACCACGCGCCCGGCTTCAGATAAGGAGATCGAGAGCGGTATTCGTGCGGCACGGGACTTGTTCGATGCTCTAGATTCACCGGTAAGCAGTGCGGTATCGAAGCCGGTCTCTCCCCTTCAGGCGAAGGTCCGGCGTATCTGGCAGGCGGGTTTCGTGCAGATTTTCATGGGCAGCGGTATCGCGTTCGCCCTGCTAGCATTCATCGCGTTCGTCTTCCCCCCGTTCCAGCAATTCTTCAAATCGGTGTTCGGAGAGTAACGGGGAGCCCCCCCGCCCCCAATCCTGGGGGAGCCAGAGGGGAGGAGGCGGGGACGTCGCGCTCGACCGGCGAAAGGGTCTTCCCGGCGTCCCCTCCGTCTCCCCCCTCTGGCTCCCCCAGGATTGGGGGCGGGGGGGCTCCCATCTGGTATAACAAAGTCATTATGCTAATAGAACGTCTCACCCGTGCGGTCAAGGATGCTCTCGCCATTTGCCGCGCCGAGGATCTGGTTCCCGATGTGGGGGTGCCGGTCGAAGTCGTCGCCCAGGCGGGGGCGTATGCGACTAACGCACCGCTCCTTCTCGCCCGTCGCTCGGAAAACGCTGTCAGCACGGCGGGGGCACGCGCCGGGGTATACGCGGAACATCTCGCGGAAAATATCAACGCCCACCCGGACACGCCCGCCGTAGCCAAAGCGTTGGAAACCGGGACGTTACTTTTGTATCCGTCGTCGGCGGTATATGCCGAGACGGTACGCGCGGTGCTTGCCGCCGGGGACGAGTGGGGAACGAATAAAAGCGGTGGGGGGAGTCGCGCTCTGGTCGAGTTCGTTTCCGCCAACCCGAACACACCGCTTTCGCTCCATCATGCGCGGGGCGCGGCGGTCGGAGACGCCATGTGCCACTTGCTTTGGGCGTCGGGATACACCGTGGAGCGCGAGTTTTACGTGAACGATGCCGCCTCCGCGCAACAGCTACGTTCTCTTGCCCGCGCGGTGTTCGGCGCGTACCGGGAGCATTTCGGCGTCGCGGCGAGCGAGATCACCAGCGAAGGGTATTCCGGCGAGTACGTAACGGAACTGGCGAAAAAGATCGGGGAAGCGTCCGGCGACCGGTATGTGGACCTCTCGCCCGAAGCCGCCGCGACCGCATTAACACCGCTCGTCGTCTCCCTGATGCAAGCCGAGCAGGAGGAAACGCTCGTCCGGTTCGGGGTGCGATTCGACCGGTGGTTCTCGGAAGCGACCCTGCTCGCAGGCGGCGCACTGCAAAATGTCCTGGACACCCTGCTAGCATCCGGGGCTGCCTATGCCCACGGCGGCGCGTTGTGGCTCAAAACCACGCAATACGGCGACGACGGCGACCGTGTGCTTCTGCGCAACGACGGCACCCCTTCTTACTTTGCGGGCGATCTTGCCTACCACGCCGACAAACTGCAAGCCCGCGCTTACGACTTGACCGTGGACGTTTGGAACGCGGACCACCAGCCCTATATCGGTCGTACGATGGCGGGGCTTGCGGCACTCGGCGTGCCGAACGTCGAACATCGGCTTCGTATTGCGGTGTTCGGCACGGTGCGTGCCCTGCAAGATGGCTCCGAGTTGCGCACCGGGCGGTACGCGAGCGGCGTTGTCACGTTGAAGGAGATCCTGGACGCGGGATCGGACGCCGACGCGCTCCGGTTCGCGCTTCTGCTCGCCTCACCTACCTCCGTGCCGATGGATTTAAGTGTGGATGCCCTGGCGCCGTCCGCGCCCAACAACCCACTCACGGGTGTTCGCGCCGCACTGGCAAAGTCATCCGCGATGCCTGATACCGGCGACGCCGATCTGGGCGAACTGAAAGACAACGAAGCATTGTCGGGGATCATTCGCCGTCTGGATATGTTCCCCGATACCGTGCGGGGTGCGGCAACCACGGCGTCGCCCGCCGAAGTCGCCCGGTTCGCATGGAGCCTCGCGGACGCGGTGAACCGGTTGCCAGAATCCGGCGATGCGGCGACAAGCGCGACGATACGGGCGGCGGGCGTGACGCTACAGAACGCGCTCCGCCTGCTCGGAATCGCCCCTGCTTAAAAAGACTTCCGGAGGCTGCTTTAGTGTAGCCTCCGGAAGTCGCTCTCTCAAACTCAAGGAGTCGTGCTGGGGGTGCTTCCCGTGGCTCCCGGCGGTCGTTGCCCCGGATAGGTCTTATAGCTATCCTTATGCGGCTTGACACCTTCTTTAGGGGCTTCGTTACTCCCACACCCGCCGACAAGAACGGCGAGCAGAAAAGTAACGAAAAGGGCGAGGACATTCGTGCAGCGATTTTCCATGTTTTTGATGGCTCCCTTAAAATGACTGCGAGCCTGCGTCACACGCAGCGGCGGTATCGAAGGTCTTATCGGTGAGCTTCGCCCCCCGGAAATAGCCGTGATATAGCGACGTAGATGCGCCGCCGTCGTTACCGCTTATCGTCATTTTCGACCACTTCGCATGACCATCCGTGAACGAGAAGTTGGTGCCGCCGGTATGGCGAGGCGCCGTGCGGAGGTTGCTCAAATCACCAGTCAGATCGCCGTAACCCCAATCCTTGGTGGACTGATTCCAGTACGCGATATACCGGGTGCCGCCCGGCTCCTTCTGGCAACTGTGCCAACTCATCACATAGCGACCCTCGCCGCTCAAAACCACCTCGGCAGGCGAGGAGATGTTCGCCAACGGTGTGGGCACGACCATATCGCCTTCCATCTTGGCACGATCCTGGTTAAATATTGGCTCGTTCAGCGCGTAGGACGATTGATATTGCTGGTTGGGGTCCGTTCCCCCGGGAGGGTAATACCCCTTCACGCCGAAATTCGCCTCGTCCGAGCCGTTATTCGGGCAGGCATAGATGCCTTTGCTTTTGGTGTACGGAAAGAGGGTATCGGTCCAGAACGGCTCGTTCCCCGCCGGGTCCGCCTGGTTGCCGTCATTGCCGTTCCAGCCGAACGGGAAAAACGTCTCGTCGTAGTCCTGTACATATTGCATGAACCCTAATCCGATCTGCTTTTGGTTGGACAGACACGAAATGGCACGCGCTTTCTCACGCGCCTGGGCAAAAACAGGGAACAATATCGCCGCGAGGATAGCGATAATAGCGATGACGACGAGAAGTTCAATCAGGGTAAACCCTGCAGTTCTTCCTGCGAATCCGTGTCGATGATTATGTTTGATACGGGTCATAGGATACGATACCTTTACTAAGTTTGGAATAAGCACCAGCAAACGCGAGGACAAACGTTGTCCGATTAGATGCCCGGCAACCCGTTAAGGGCAAGGACCGGTTGAATGAGTGACAAGATCTGTCTTGAAGTTCTTGCCAGCAACGCTACGTCGCGTTCTTGAACACGATTGGTATATACCACGATCCCCACACCGCCTGCAAGAGCATTATCCGAAAAACATCAGCGAGTACCATTCTGACTATATGAAACCTTCCATCGCCCTTCTTTCCGGGAATGTCCCGCCCGTCGTCTGCGGAATCGGCGATTATTCGACCCGCCTTGCGGAAGAACTGCGAAAAATCGGCTATCCCGTCCGGCTATATTCACGCGAGCAGGGTGTTGTTCCGGAAACCGACACCGTTCGTACCCCCGCGCCGCGACTCGACAAGGCCGGGATCACTGTGTTCCTTGCCCGGCTAACAGAGGACCGCCCCGGTGTCCTTCATCTGCAGTACGAAGTCGATTCGTACGATAACAACGGGCTCGCCCTGTTTCGGCTCGCCGTCGGTGCCCGCAGGATCGGCGCATCGCTTGTCACGACGTTCCACGCGCTGGACGGTCCGCGTCTCTGGGGAAGGTTTCACCGACTTGCACTGATCGCCGGACTGATCGGGAGTCGTGATATCGTGGTCTGCTCGAAGCGTCAGCACGATGCCCTGGCGAAATTACCCGGTGTCGGGGCGAAAACACATTTGATTCCGGTCGGTAGTACCGTTCCGGTAACAGGGAAGCGTTCGATACGCGCTCCCGGGGAACCACTCCATCTCGTTTACTTCGGGTTCGTCTGGCGCGGGCGCAACCTCGAAACGTGTGTTCGCGCCCTTGCCGCCGTGAACGAACAGACGGCGGCGGTTCTGACCATTGCGGGCGCCATCAAGGACGACTCGTATCGCCGCGAGGTGGAATCGTTGACGGAATCACTGGGGGTTCGGGATAAAGTGACCTTTACCGGCGACATACCCGCCGCCGCGCTTTCGCAAATCCTGACCGACGCAGACATTGCCCTGCTCCCGTTTGCCAGCGGTGTTTCTACCGGGCGGAGCACCTTCGTCGCCACGCTCGAACACGGCTTGCCCGCGGTAACGATGGCGACGCCGGGTAACCGGATACCGGAGTTCGTTAACGGGGAAAATATGCTATATGTTTCGCCTGCCGATACAGACGGATTCATCCGAGAGACACTTCGCCTTGCGACCGACACCGCGCTCCGGCGCTCCATCGCCGACAACACGGCAACCCTCGCCCGGCATTTTTCGTGGCAGGAGATAGCACAAAAGACCGCGAACCTGCCGTCATATCGTGGGTGATGGCATGACTGGGCGGCTAGGTGTTTATAGGTTCCCGCCTCCCGTGCCAATCGCGCTAACGATTCGGCGAACGTCAACAACCCGATCTCCCATGTCTTCCTTGATTCTCCCTTCCATCCCCGAAACACTTTTCGAGGCGTCCGCCCCGCGCCGGGATTTCCTAATGCTTGCCGAAACCCTTGGCGGTTCGCTCCTTTATCCCGTGAACCGCGATGCGGACTCGCTCCTGTCCCGCCTGGAGAAACGCACCGCCACCGATGTCCGGCAAGCATTTGCTGCCTTGAAACGGCGCCGTTCGGTTTCCGTCTATGTTTCTTTGTCCGAAAAAGTCGGGATTCCCCTCGCGTTGCTCCTGCCGAAAAGCCGCCACGACCGTCCCGCGCATATCCTGGTAGGGCACCGTCTAACGTCGCCCAACAAACGCCAATTGCAGGAACGTACCGGATATCTGCACCGCTTCGACCGCGTCATCGTTCTGGCGACCACACAATCGTTGTATCTCACGCAGGAAGCCCGGTATCCCGCGCACCGAGTTACGTTTGTTTTTGACTCTGTGGACACGAAGTTCTGGTTTGGTAGCACGCCGCCTTTCGGCCCCCCGGCCCCCCCAGAATTGGGGGCCGGGGGGCCGAAAGGCGGCTACCTGCTCGCGGTCGGTCGAGAACGGCGCGACTATGAGACCCTTGCGAGCGCCGTACGACAACTGCCCGATCTGGGAGCGGTTGTGGTCGCCTCGTCGCCGTGGTCGCGCGCGACCACGGCGATAATCCCGGGTGAGATTCCGCCGAATATGACTCTCCGCAAGAATCTGTCGCCTGTGGAGTTGCGCGGCCTGTACGCCGATGCGTCGCTGGTAGTGGTGCCGCTACTGGCGGGAACCGACTATGCGGCGGGCGTGAACGCGTGCCTGGAAGCGATGGCGATGGCGAAACCGGTCCTCGCAACGGCGACGCCGGGACTCGCGAACTACTGCCGCGGCGATTCCGGTGAGGAATTACTCGCTACGGTCCCTGCGGGTGAGCCGGTGGGGCAACTGCGCGCGGCGATCGAATCGCTGTTCGCCGACCCGACCCGTTGTACGCGACTCGCACGCGCCGGTCGGCAGTTCGCGGAACAGAAGGCGAACGTGGACACTTACGTGGCGAGTATCGCGAGCGTGGTTCAAGATTCTTTGACGGAACGCTAGGGCGGCTTTAGCACGGGCTTTTTCGTAGCGATATGTTCGTCGTGTGGCAAAAAATCGATATGTCGGTGTAAGCAGTTATGCGCTCTAGCAGTGGCGCGGGAGGGACGCGATGGGTAGGGGAAGAGTGATTGTGTTGAATGGTCCGTCTAGCGCAGGGAAAAGCACGTCCTGCACTGCGCTACAGAAAACGCTGGGCGAATATTGGTGGCATGTCCAGATGGACGCGTTCACTACCATGCAACCGACGTGGATTATGCCGGAGCCTGCCCCCGGCGAAAGACTACACCCGTCGTGGAATCCCGACGTTCGGCTCGCGGGCTTCCTATCGGGCTGGTATCAATGTATTCGCGCACTTGCCCTGAGCGGTAACAATGTAATCGCCGACGCCGGATTCCTGAAGGTCGAATGGTTACTCGAACAGATTGACGCCCTAGAAGGGATCGAGTCGCTCTATGTCGGCGTACACTGCCCGCTGGAGGAAGTCGAGCGTCGCGAACTCGCCCGTGGCGACCGGCAACCGGGTTACGCGCGTTCCCAGTATGACCTCGTGCACAAGCACGGTCCGTATGACGTGGAAGTGGACACGTCGATTCTGGGACCGGACGAGGTCGCTCTGGTGATCAAAAACGCACTCGCCGCGCCACCGCGCCCCTCCGCTTTCGCCCGCATTCTTGAACGGCACCGCCTCGCGGGCGGCACGTAACGGACACTTCAGTGTCCATAGGGGGGCAAAAGTCGGCGAAAGCCGTGCGTTAAAACCACTACGGCGAAAAGCGCATTGCGAAAAAGGGCGAAGAGATAGGGAACAGGCTCCACCGTTTGTGACACGCCCACCAGCCATGCACCCGCAAAATCGTCGCTTCGCCCGCCGATGTTCGCCAATACTCCGGTCGGTTCGTAGATGCCATGCCGCCATTCTTCCGGGATGCCCTCGGTGCCGACGGACGCCCCGACAATTCCGCCCGTTATCGCCGCAATCGTATCCGTATCGCCCCCGCAGGCGATAGCACTTCGCACCGCGCGGCGAAAATCGGCGGGATGCGAAAGCGCGGCGTGGAGCGCGACGGGGATGGTCTGGTTGATGTAACCGGAAACGCCAGCAGGGAAGTGTTCCGCGGCGAACGTTTCGGTGGGTTGTTCGTGCCACAGGCTGTCGAGGATTCGCCGCAACCATTGCTGCAACTCTTCCGCGCCCGATTCAGGCAACATACCGGCAACTTCGGCGAGAACGATGCCAGGAGTCACCTCCCCACGCGCGAAGCAACGGGCACAGATTGCGACCGCTAATGCCCCGTATTCGGCCTTGGGGTCGGTATGCGTCAGGCGAGACGAGCGGGAAACGAGGTCACGCAAACGGTCGCAGTTGTCGTCCCAGGCGCACGCGACGCCGATTATCGCCGCACGCATCGCCGGTCCGTTCCCTGCCGAAAATACGCCGGAGCGGGACGGCGGGACGCCGAACACCAGTCGTACTCCGGCGCGCAGTGTCGCCAAACCGACACCCGCCGGAAGCGCGAGAGTCCACCGGCGCAACCCGCCCGCGAGTCGCCACGTGAACGCGTCTCCCTCACCCGCGGAAACCGCGAGTGCATCCCACACCAGGACGGTATGTTCCGTATCATCAGATACCATCCCGCGACCGGGGATAAATCGGTACTCGTTCGGGACCCCACCGAACAGGGCGCGGATCCGTCGCGGCGATAACCCCTCGCAGGGCAGACCGAGCGCATCCCCGACCGCCGTTCCCCAAACGCCCCCGGCGACGGCACGGGCGAGCGTGGCTTTGCGGGCTTCCAAGCGGTTCATGGTGTGCATACAACAAGAAACGTGGCAGTTCGTGTTTCAGTTACGTTTTTTGCAAAGACTTGTTTTTGGTTGACGCATCGTTGTTTTCGGTGCTATCATCATATTTGGAAAAGACAGAGCGGAGGCGGGACGCTTCCTTTGCACCTGTTTGATTTCCGCTATTCAAACGATTAAAAACGCTGTTTTCCGGTGAAAACGCAGGATAAATGGCACCCGCAAGGAGCAACTCTTATGGCAGTACGCGTCGGCATTAACGGTTTCGGACGTATCGGTCGTCTTACTTTTCGCGCTATTCAGGAAAAATACGGTGCGTCGGGTGAGGTGGAAGTGGTCGCGCTCAACGATCTCACGGACGCCCATACGAACGCGCACCTTCTGAAGTATGATAGCAACTACGGTCCGTTCAAGGGCGACGTGTCCTACGAAGGCACCGACATCGTCGTCAACGGCAAAAAGATCCAGGTGTTCGCGGAGAAAGATCCGGGAGCGATCCAGTGGGGTTCGGAAGGCGTCGATGTGGTCGTGGAATCCACCGGGTTCTTCACCGACGCCACGAAGGCCGTCGCTCACAAGCGTGACTCGGTCAAGAAAGTCGTCATCTCCGCCCCGGCGAAGAACGAAGATTTGACTATCGTTCTGGGCGTCAACGACAACGTTTACGACCCGGCGAAGCACCACGTCATCTCGAACGCGTCCTGTACCACGAACGGTCTCGCCCCGATTGCGAAGATTCTGTTCGAAAAGTTCGGGATCGAAAAAGGTCTGCTGACCACGATCCATGCGTACACGAACTCCCAGCGCACGGTCGACACCGCCGCCAAGGACTTGCGCGACGCCCGCGCCGCCGCGCAAAACATTGTGCCGTCGTCCACCGGCGCGGCGCGTGCCGTCGGTCTGGTGATCCCGGAACTGCAAGGTAAGTTCACCGGCATGGCGTTCCGCGTCCCGACCCCGACCGTTTCGGTGGTCGACTTCACCGCGATCCTCGGGCGCGACGCCTCGCCCGCCGAGATCAACGCCGCGGTGAAAGAGTATGCCGACGGACCGCTCAAGGGTATCGTCCGTTACAGCGATGAGGAACTGGTTTCCACCGACCTGAAGGGCGACACGCACTCGTCGATCTTCTCGGCGGTCGATACCATCGGACTCGGCAACTTCGTCAAGGTCGTCGCCTGGTACGACAACGAGTGGGGCTACGCCAACCGCGTCGCCGACCTGCTCAAGTTCCTCGCCGATAAGGGTTTATAAAGAACTTACCGCCCACCCATTTGCGAATGGGTGGGCACTTTTCTGAAAGTTGATCATGACAGCAATTAAAGTTAGCCTATTGTTCGCAACCGCCATGACAGTTGTTGCGTCCTTCGTCGCACCTTGCCACGCCCAGGAGAGCATCCGCAGTACCGAGGCCGGCTTTACGTTGCCAGTGCCG
>JACMMA010000134.1 GCA_014379275.1 Armatimonadota bacterium
AACTGGATTGGCGGTCCTGGTCTGGATCTCATCATAGCCGTGCTGCATCGCATAGAGGAGAGACTGCGCTTTCAGGGCCAGCGCGACCCCTTGCCTGCGAAAGTCACGGCGTACTCCCGTCAACAAACCGACGTTCAATACCCCCGGTTCGGCATCTTTGCGTGTCAGGGAACTCCACCCGATGTAGTCGTCGCCGACCCGTGCAATAAAGTGCGCGTCCGGCAGATCCACGTAGCCTTGAAGCATATTGATGAATTGCTCTCTGGAACAGGGATCACTAGGACTGAGCTGGCTTTCCGGAGTATCCGGATGGACGGCGTTGAACAGGTCGCACAACCGGTCCCAGCAGCGGGGATCCCGCTGCAGCTCTTCGGCGAGCGTCGTCAGAGTGATACTACGTTCCGCCATGCGGGAAACCAAGGGGGCGAGCGTGTCGCGGTTTATCTCTCGGATTGGCCCGCGCAGAAAAACCATGTGCTGGGTGGTAACAAACCCTCGCCTGCTGGCGAAACGAAGCGCAGGAGAACACGCCTCCCGAATCCGCGCCTGGACATAAGGGGCTTGCACCGCATGAAGGTCTGCCAGCAAACGGTCGTAAAGCCTGCTGCCGATTCCTCGCCCCCACTCCGTGGGTGATACCAGGATATGCATTCGAATCGCCCTGGGGTTATGGATTGGCCAGATGCTTCCATAACCGACGACCGAAGCCCGCCTGGAATCCTCGATCACGTAGGCGCGGGCTCCCTCGCCATTCTTACCAGGAGCATCTATTGCTATCTGCCACTCTGTGTGAAATATGAGGGGAACACGACCGAGATTGTTCTGTACCGATTCCGCAAGCGCACGCACGGCAGGATCGTCGTATGACTGATAATTGCGTAGGGAGAGCATATGAACCTCACCTCATTATCGAATGGACATCAAGCCGTAGGAAGCAGCACTCAAGGAAACGGACGACAGTGATGAGCTTCATCCTCCCTTGAGGAGTTTGTGTCCGTCCTCGCGCAGGTTGCCATCCGGCGCGACATGGCAGTATAAGGTCTGGCACGAATCAGAAATCGGCGTGCTTCGGCGCGGGACACAACAATCGTGGAGGACATCGCGTGAATTATATCGCACCGCCCCCGAGTATCCGGGAGCGAAGTGCTCTTACGAGGGATTGCTCTCGGGGCGCCAGCGCGCCAGAATCATGGAAACGTCGTCGCGGAGCGAGCTTTGTCCGCCACCGTAGTTACGAACGCTGTTCAGGACGGCGCCTTTGACCTCCTCCAAAGGACGGCGCGACGACAGCGCGTGGTGCGTCAGCCGTGCGACGCCTTTCGCGCCCAGGAAAGAATTAGTCCAAGCGTCCCGCACCTCGGTCAGACCATCCGTGGTCATCAACAGGCAGTCGTTCATCCCCATCGAAATAATCTGTCGCTCGTAATCTTCCTCAGGCAGAGTCCCGATCATCAGTCCTCCGCATGTTATCTCTTGCGTGGTCGTCACGCCGGTTTCGGGGTCGCGACGTAAGATCATAGGCGCCTCCGCCCCGGCAACGGCGGCACGGAGATAATGGGTGCGGACATTCGCGACGACGACCGCGATAGGAACCAGGGGCGGATTCTGACCGCGTTCGCCTTTGTACGAATCCCATAAAAGCCGGTTCAACAGGCGGAGTGCGATCGCCGGATCGCGATATTGGCGCAGGAGTGTCCGCAGAGAAAACTTGAGTTCCGCGGTAGCTACCGCCGCACTCAGCCCTTTCCCCATCACGTCGCCGACAATAAGAGCGATCTCCCGGTCACTGATCGGGAAGGCGTCGCAGAAGTCGCCGCCGACTTTCGCTTCATCGCTCGCCGGTTCATAAAGCAGCGCGGTTTCAAGGCCGGGGTATTCCGTGCCGCCGGGCAGGGGTAACAAAACACGTTGCAGGGTTTCCGCGATCCGGCTTTGCTGATGTAGCAAAGCTTCCTGCGTAGACTGCATTTCTTTACGCTCGGTGATGTCCGAGTGCGCACCGGTAACGCGCCATGCGGTGTTGTCATCCCGACGGAGTGCGCTGGCATTGGAACGAATCCACCGGTACCCGCCCCCCGCGTGCCGCATACGGAACTCGATGTCATAATCCATGCGATCGCCGACGATGAACGCGGCGTAGGCTTCGGCGACGGCGTTCCGGTCGTCGGCATGAATGGCGTCTAGCCAGTTCTCCGGGGAATATAGGGCATCGACATCCGTGTTTCCCGCCGATCTGCCGAGCATCTGCGCCCATCGCGGCGAAACATATGCCTCCCCGGTTTCCAGATCCCAGTCCCACACGCCCTGCCCTGTCGCGGCGAGGGCACGTTCCAGACGATCTCGCTCTTCGCGCAGGCGGATCTCGTTCTTCTCGGCCTCGCGGAGCATCACATAAAACTGCTTCGGATCGCTTCGATCCGTCGCGAAACTGATATCCGTACCGGGTGAATAGCCTCCCAGTACTTCCAAACAGCGTTCCGGGAGCGATAATAGCAACGGCTCTTTCGTGGCACGTGGGCGCGATTCCAGTGCGGTTGTCAGCGTCCCGAGATGGGGTGGGTCGTCCGACTCGCCGTCGCCCCCTCCGAGAAATCTACGGGCTTGCGGGGAAAGATAGGTGCACGTCCACTCATCGCGCGCTACCTCATACGCGGCGATCCCATGCTCGCTGGTATGAAGTAGGAGGAATGCGGCGAAGTTCGTCGTCTGCTCGTGAGACAACGGTGGTAGGCTTGGCGATAGCGGTGAGAGAGACATGGATCAGAGGAACGTTTGATTCGTTCATTTACGTTGCTGTAAAGGTTATTTACGTTTGAATCCGATGGAAAGTTCGCCACATCAAAATACGAACGCTATCGATGAGTGACTGAGTCGAATACATCAACATTGCTATCTAAATATTATCGGTAAGCATTCCGTTCGTCACGATGGGCTTCCCAGAAAAACCCGGCTATAATATACTGCTTAGTGAGTACCGTTCGCGGTGTCCGGATAAGCGACCTGCGCTATCGGGTGGACAGCATCAGGGATAGAATGCAACAAGCGTGCCTAATATGCGCATTCTTTTCCTACCTGTTGTTCCACGATGGCACGAAAACAAAACAAATTATGAGCTTAATTCCTTATGTGGTTGAACAGGATGCGCGCGGCGAGCGCTCCTACGACATCTATTCGCGTTTGCTTAAAGACCGGATCGTGTTTTTGGGGACCCCGGTAAACGACCAGATCGCCAATTTGATCATCGCCGAACTGTTGTTTCTGGAGAAGGACGATCCCGACCGCGATATTGATCTGTATATCAACTCGCCCGGCGGCTCTGTATCCGCGGGACTTGCCATCTACGATACCATGCAACTCATCAAGTGCGACGTGTCCACCATCTGTGTGGGGATGGCTGCCTCGATGGGCGCGTTGCTTCTCGCGGGCGGCGCGAAAGGCAAGCGGTATTCGCTCCCGCATTCCCGGATCATGATCCATCAGGTTTCCGCCGGCTTCCAGGGCACCGCCATTGATATCGACATACAAGCGCGGGAAGTTTTGAAGATGAACGAGGAGTTGGCGCGGATATTGCAGGATCATACGGGACAAGAGTTCGAGCGGATCAAGCGCGACATCGACCGTGACTACTTCATGCGTGCCGAAGAAGCGGTCGCCTATGGCTTGATCGACACCGTGATCGAACGCGACAAACGGTAGGAGGTTTCGAACCGCCAAGACGCCAAGTCCGCCAGGGGGAGAGAAAGAGGTTTCAAAGTAGGGTTTGCCGATATCGCCAAGCCGCCTCAATGGCGAGTGCGGCAGAAAACCTTAAAACCTCTTTCTCTCCCCTCGGCGGACTTGGCGTCTTGGCGGTTCAAAACTAAAACGGAGCAAATATGGCGAGATGGGGATATGACCGTAACGATAGCCGGTGCGTGCTCTGCGGCAAG
>JACMMA010000777.1 GCA_014379275.1 Armatimonadota bacterium
CACCGCGCCCATATCGTTCACGCGGCTTGTGATCGCCACCACGGCCTCTTGCTCCGGCAGAACAACACAGTACTGCCCGAACGCCCCGTCGCCGCGATACGCGCCGTGGCGGCAACGCCAGAACTGAAAGCCGTAACCCTGGTTCCAGTCGTTGCCCGGGTCGTTGCCGTTCGAGACGTGCTTCGCGGTCGCGGTCGCCACCCAGCCTGCCGGTAGAAGCCGCTCGCCGTTCCAAACGCCGTCGTTTCGGTACAACTCCCCGAACGCCGCGATGTCCTCGGTGCGGATGCTCAAGCCCCATCCGCCGACCGGGATGCCGCGCGGGCAACGTTCCCACGTCGGATCAACGATACCGAGCGGCGCGAACAGGCGCGGGCCGAGATACTCCAGCAAATCCTGCCCGGTAGTTTTCTGCACGATTGCCGAGATCATGTAGGTCGCCGACGAGCTGTACACGAAGTGCGTGCCTGGTTCATGCGTGACCGGATGCGCAAGAAACGCCCGCGCCCAGTTTTCGGTCGGGTTGTGCCGTATCGGCGGTTCCTCGTTGTGCCCGGACGACATGGAGAGCAGATCCCGCACCCGCATCGCTGCAAGGTTCGCGCTGATCTCCGACGGAACATCGTCGGGGAAGAACGAAACCACGCGGTCATCCAGCGAAAGTTTCCCTTCCGCGATTGCCAGTCCGGCGGCGGTCGCGGTGAAGCTTTTGCTCAAGGAATATAGCATGTGCGGGTGCTCGGGTCCATACGGCGACCACCAGCCTTCCGCGACGACCGCGCCGCGGCGCAAAATCATGACGGAGTGCAGCTCCTGTCCGTCCCGCACGACGGCGTCCAGAAAGGCTCCGATGGCGGACGACGCAATGCCCTGTGCCTCGGGCGTGGAACGAGAAAGTGACCCCGCGTGCGTGGGCGAAAACGTCCGTGTCATGAGGAAGGTTTCCACGACTGTCAAGTAGAGTCCTTCTCGATCGTGTTGTTTCTTCCGTCGTCCCCGGACGGGGTCAACTCTCGGGAACGACGGAAGAAGCAAATTAATCGCCGTAAGTCGGCTTCTGTGGCCAGCCGGGCGGCGAGTCTTCGAAGTCTTCCTGGCGACCGTAGGGTGTTGTGTCGAGAAGCCGATATGCGTCGGTGAGGCTTTCGCAGCCACGGGCGTAGACCGAGTAGGTGTGAAAAAGGTCGTCGTCAGTGCGGAAGAAGACGCTCAGCCCGTGCTCCTCGCCTTCGATATCCTCCTCCCGATAGTTGTACTCGACCGGGGCGATGGTTTTGTCCGCCGTGACGTGAAAGTCGTAGTTGAAGTCGCTTCCGAACGACGACACCCACCGATGGCTCCAACCTTTTTGTGCCTTGTACGCAACGAGTTTGGTGAGCGGTGCCCGCGAAATAAGCAGGAAAGTCGTGTCGCGCTCATTTAACAACGACAAATCGCCGAGAGCGTCCACCAGACCGGTGCAACCCGAACAGCCTTTTTCCCATGTCGGGTCGAACATGAAATGATAGACGATGAGCTGGCGGCGACCCTCGAATAGTTCGGCGAGGCTCTGTTTGCCGTCCGGCGTGTCGAAAACATATTCTTTCTCGATTCGCACCATCGGGAGCCTACGTCGCCCGGCACTCACCCGGTCATACTGCTCGGTGAGTTCCTTCTCGCGGATAAGGAGTGCCTTCCGCGCGACAAGCCACTCGTCGCGCGACACAACTTGCGGTTTAGCAATCTCAGTTTCCGTCATGATGTCCCTTTCAGCCTTCGACAGGCACCCACATCTCAATGTCGTCCGCGCCAACCGCGGGGTCGAACTTCTCGCCGTACCGCTCCTGAAAATCCGAGTTCCCAGCCGCCGTGAGACTCGAAGCAGACAACCATTTGTAGAAGACGGCGTCAATCGTTTCACACATCGTCGAAACATGTCCCGCGTGCGTGAACACGGCGTATCGCTGGGTGGGAATCTCCAGCGTCGTGAAATCGGCAGGCAATCGGGAAGTGTTCGATACCTCGAACACGGTCAAGTAATCGAAATCAGGCTGACCCGGCGCACTGACAACCACCCCATAGTGTTCGATCCGGTACCGTGCCGATACGCGGCCCGAACCGTTGCCACTGCGCCGGTATGGGTCCCTCTATTACCATAGGTGTAATTTACCATAGGTGTAATGCTAGCGGAGACCGGGAATCACTATCGTCGGCCCGTTCTCGGATCGAGACGGCACGAAATCCCCCGGCGGATCCGAAACAATCTGATTTTCTTCCGCTGGTGTCACTTCCATGATTTATCTTTCTACCCTTTCTATTTTTATTTGACTTCCGACTCAATCATCGATCGACGCGTAAACCGACGTCCAGAAATCGTTGTAAACGTTCGGACCGGTGGGCGATGTCCAGGCTTGCTGCGTCATC
>JACMMA010000778.1 GCA_014379275.1 Armatimonadota bacterium
AACGATGGCGTTGTAATTGTTTGTTTTTGTTGTCCTCCCGGACGGGGGCAACCTTACGTTGCATCGTTGGACCTGCGCTGCTGTGTTGATGCATGGCTGGGCTTTGTCCTTTCCGGGGTATTCCCACTTCCTCGTTTTGGCACGGATGGCCAAAACGAGGAAGTGGGAATTCCCGGGAAACAGCACGGGGTCAGGTGCAGCAAGACTCCCGAGCACTGCAGGTCCAACGATGCAACGTAAGGTTGCCCCCGTCCGGGAGGACAACAAAAACAAACAATTACAACGCCATCGTTCAAGGAGAGCGAGGCAGGAAAGTAGGAACCGGGCAACGAACCGCGTGTCATGGAACTTTCTGCTGACGATATTGACGCCGCCGAACGGCTTGCCGGGCGACCGAGTACCACGGACGAACACCGCGAACTACTTCTTCAAACGCTGCCCGAAATACGCGAGCGGCACCGGGTATTGCGGACGAGTCTTCTCGCGGAAAATCAATCACCCGCGATCGCGTTCCGGCTCCCGGCGCCGGCGGCGGCTGCCTTTGCCGACGCGGGAGTCACGCTACCGGCCGAGTCCGGCCTATCCTGGGACGGAAACATTGCCACCCTGGCGTTCGCACCGGTAACAATCCTCGCCGAACTGATCCGCGAGCGCCGCGTAACTGCGCGGGAACTGGTCGAGCTTTGCATCGAACGCATGGACCGATTAGCGGTCGGCCTGTACTGCATCGTTAGCCGTGTGGACCGAGAGGTTGTTCTTGCCGAAGCCGACCGAGCCGACGCCGAAATAACAGCAGGCAACTATCGCGGACCGCTTCACGGCATTCCGTATGGCGTCAAGGATTCGTTCGCCACCGCTGATCTGCCCACCACAGACGGCGTGAAGCGTTGGGAGAGCCGGGTTCTGGGTTATGATGCCGAAGCAATCAAACGTTTGCGAAACGCCGGGGCGATTCTGGTTGCCAAGCTTTCGATGGGCGAAATGGCGATGGACGACGTATGGTACGGCGGCAGAACGCGCAACCCATGGTCGCCCGAATCCGGGTCGAGCGGCTCGTCGGCGGGTTCGGCGTCGGCGGTGGCGGCGGGACTGTTGCCATTCGCACTTGGCGGCGAAACGTGGGGAAGTATCATCTCACCGTCGGCTACCTGTGGCACGACCGCCCTGCGACCGACATTCGGGCGACTTTCCCGTACCGGCGTTTCCGTACTATCCTGGAGTCTGGACAAGATCGGACCGATGACCCGGAGCGTCGCCGACTGCGCACTCGTCACGGATGTTTTACACGGCACGGACGGCGTGGATATGGCGGCAGTGGACGCCCCCTTTGCGTGCGACTTCACCACCCCACTCACTGGATTACGGGTCGGCTATGATGTAGCGGGGTGGGATGCCCTGGCAAATAGCGGCGACGATGCGGAATCACTTTCGGGTGTGTACAGCGCGGCGAAGGAAACCATCGACCGGCTACTTGGCGTGACGCTGGTACCGGTTTATCTGCC
>JACMMA010000779.1 GCA_014379275.1 Armatimonadota bacterium
CAATGGCTCCCCGAGTTTGCCGGGTTACCGCCTGCGCAGGCGAAAGCCAGGATAGGTGAGCAAGAAATCTACGCCGTCGGGGATTTCCCCGGTTTTGCCGGTCACCGGCTCATCGAGCGTGGGCGCGAACTGGCTTTAGAACTAATTGTGCGAGAGTGGAATCAGATCAGCCGCACGGAACGCCACGCCGATGGGACCGCCCCGCCGATCATGGACGATGAGGAGGAAGTCGAATACGTGATCCGACGGATGCGCGAGGCGGGTCGTCCGGTCGTGACGGTCGAGGAAGACTGATAGCCCGCGAAATGCCCGAATTTATTTCCGCCTCGTTTCCGCTTTGCCTGCTTGATTCGTAGTTCCGCCGAAACCAGCAAACTATCGGTGGAGAAGCGATGCCATGAAAAGTTCTGCGAAAGACGTGACGACATATATTCGGGAGGCACCGGCGGAGCGGCAAGCGTGCCTGAGCACGATGCGAAGCCTGTGCCGCGCGACGTTGACCGGGTACGAGGAGGGCATGGAACACGGGATGCCTTCCTACAAAAAAGACGGCAACATCGAGGTCGCGTTCGCGAGCCAGGCGAACTACATCTCGCTATACATCCTGAAAAAAGACGTGGTCGATGCGAACCGCGACGCTCTCACCGGCGCGAATGTCGGCAAAGGATGCATCCGTTACAGTGTGCCGGAAAAGATCAATTTCGATGTGGTGAAAAACTTGCTTTCCGGCACTCTCGCATCATCATCACGTGTCTGCTGATTCTCGCCGGAGGACTGGTCGCCGAAATCGGAGGATGCTACATTTGACAATCAGACTACTTTTGTAGTAATATTTTCGCATGCTGACATTGCGATTTCTCGTTCCGATTCTGACACTCCTGTTACTCGCGTCGGGCGCCCGCAAGGCGAGCGGAGAAACATTCGCCTATACGCCGCGTGAGGACGGGAAAATCGCTACTTACCGCGTTTCCGCATCCGGTACATTCGATCCGGTCCGATCCGATCCGGTGCCCTCTGGGGGGCGCCCACTCGTGCTTACACCGTCGGTGGATAAACGATTCCTGTATGCGTACCCTGCGTTCGACGTGACGAAAGACGGATACAGCACGGAGGAGATCGGGGATGAGAAACGCATCAAAGTCGTCGCCAGCAAACCGACCCGTATCACCGTTTTTTTCGTCGGAGCGGGCGGAACACTGCGCCGTCTGTCGACCACTACCGTCCCCGCACCCATCGGACAAATTGTGCCACATCCCGGCGGGCAGTTTGTTTACGGGCTGACCGCGACGCGGGGCGCGTTCATTCTCCAGGTCTCCCGCGACGGAAGCCTGAGACTGGCGGGTAGCACTCCGGTCAAATCGGGCATGGAACTCGGCGATATACCGGGGGAGCGTGACGCCTGGGGTCTTACCTTTTCGCCGAACGGTGCCTATCTCTACGCTTTTCGCGGCGACGGGTTCGTAGACCACGCGGAGAATTACTTGCAGCGTTATAAAGTCAACCGCGCCAACGGCCGCCTGACCTCCCACGGGCAACTCTGGTTCAGTTCAAGAAAGGAACCTGAAAGCGTCGCACTCGACCCTGGCATGGTCCGACTTTTCGTCGGCAACACCGCGTTCGTCAAAGGGTTCGCGGACGGAATCTGGGTCTGCCGGGTGGACGAAGCCGGGCGGATTTTATCGCCGGGGTCGCGCCTCGCTCTCGTCCCAAAAGGGCAAGCTGCCTACGGCAAAGGTCAACTGCTCACGCAACATCCGATACTTCCCCTCGTCGTCTATCGCGGTAGCGATCCCGATCCCTATTCCCTCTGGCGCGTAACCGCACCGGGCAAGGTGTCAAAAATCGCGGCGTTCGCTTCGGCGTTCCCGGAACGACCCCCGGTGACGTTGTACGCCGACCCGTCGGGTCGCTACCTTTACGAGATCCAGGTCCTGTACCCCGCCCGCACCGTCCGCGTGGCGGCCTTCGCGTGGGGCAAAACCGGGACGCATGTCACCGCCGCCTCGCCCCCGAAAACGATCCCGAACGCCGACGGGAATGACTTTGTTCTCGTGACCGTGCCCGCGAAGTAAAGAACACGCGCGGCGAAGCGCAGCCAAGTACAGGCGGTACAATATCGTCAAGCCAGGAGGGAGCCTGAATGGAAGCAGTTGCCGAAAAAGTAGCACCGGGCGCGTTTGTTCAAAACGGAACCGACAGTCACGCGAAACTTCCGCCGACCCGCGAAGAGTTGATCGAAGCCCTGTACGGCGAGGAGGGGAAAGCGGAAATCATCAACGGAAGGATCGTGCGTTTCGCCATAACAGGAGACGAACCGAGTAGGGCGGCAAAAAGTATCGTGGTTGCGTTGACGCTTTGGGAAAGGGCGACCCGCCCCCCCGGTCGCTCTTACACGGATGGCGTCGCGTATTTAGCGAATCTTCCGCACCGCCAGTCGTTCTCACCGGACGTTTCTTATTACACTGGTCCTCCGGCGGGGATGAAGTTTCTGCCGGAACCGCCGGTATTTGCGGTCGAAGTACGTTCCGAGGGTGACTACGGACCCGCCGCCGAACGCGAGATGCAGGCGAAGCGCGATGACTATTTCGCCACTGTTACCGAAGTTGTCTGGGATGTCGACTTGCTCGGCACGGAATCCGTCATCCGCAAGTTCACAAAATCGGTTGGTTCACAAAACCCGGTCGCAGCATTCAGGCGGGGCGAGATGGCGGAGGCGGAACCGGTGACTCCCGGCTTCGTTATGCCGGTCGATGATCTTTTGGAGTAACCCATCATGGAATCGTATCTGTACATCAACATTCACACGGGGAAGTGGCTGAAGATCGATCGTGGGGCGGAACCGATACCGGAATGGATGAAACGGTTCGTCAGTAACTTGCCACCGCCACCCAACCGGATAGAAATCGCAGGGTGTTGGATGCGAGAAGAAGGCTCGCTCCACGTCCGCTTTTTCACGGATACGCACGGCTTTTTCGAGAACGGTTGGACTCTGATCTCCGAAAAGTACGGCGACCGATTCCTGGCTGTGTGCGCCCAGTTCGGGTGTGGCGAGGCTGACGGGCGAAGCACGCGCAACTACAGTGTCTCGCCCCTAGACGGACGGCGCGAACTGGAAGCCGGGGAGACGCTGATTGCTCATCCGCCCGTCGGCTACA
>JACMMA010000135.1 GCA_014379275.1 Armatimonadota bacterium
CGTTTCCGGCGCGGACGCCCTCAAGTAAGCGTCTTGCGAAGGCAAGCAACACGTGTTATACTGCCCGATGGCGTCCCCCGGGGCGCCGTCGGATTTTCAGAACAGGATACGCATGGACGAGGTTAGCGAGCAAGGCGAAAGCGCGGCGGAAGTCGTGCAGGACAAGATGAGCGAGTATCGCATTCTGGTCGCGCCGGTCGAGCAGGCGATTAAAGAACTGCAACACGCGCGCGGAATGCTCCGCGCGCGCGCGGAAAGCGAAATCCACGCCATCGCGCCGGCGCTCGCCGCTTTATCCGAAGCGCTGAACGTTTCCACACTGGATCTACTGCTAGCGTCCGACCGGCAGGCGTTCCTGAGAGATGCGTTTGCTGTGTCGGGTGTTTCGCCAGACGCAGTGCGGGAAAAAGTGTTGGCGGCTTCGAGCGGGAGTGCAGAGATGTTGGGGCTACTTCCCGCCGAGGAACGGGGTTCGTAAAGCATGGCACAAAAACCAAGTAACTTGCCGTTAATCGTTGTCGCTGTCGCCGCGACAGGGTTGCTCATCGGCTTCAATGCGATGCAACTTAACAGCGATCCGCAGATCCGCGAGAAGAAAGCGAAAGAAGCGGAGCGCGAAGCCGCGAAGAAGCAAACGGAGCAGGCGCGGAACAGCCCGCAGCCTACACCGCCTGCGGAATCGGTCCCTGGCGCAAATGATGTCGCGACATGGGGGGCGGAAAAAGAATTCGGACAGTCCGGCGGGAAGCCGGTGGTGACAATCGCCTGGGAATGGACTCCTGCCCTGCAGGGGAACTCTTCCTCGGTTTATTCGGCGGTGGAAGCGGTGAAAAAATCGCTCCCCACTGCCGCGATTCGGGCAGTCAATTTAGATGCCAAGCCGGGCGGATTCCAGCCCGGCATCTCGGTAGACGGTTCTCTGCGGGAGCCGGTCGCCGCTGATGGGACATTCCCGCAGGAAGGTAAAATCATTGCGTCGTTGAAAAGCGCAACGGCTACCAAATAATTTGTGTTGTAAGGAAAGTTTAACCAGTGCCTAATATCAAATCCGTTAAAAAAGACGTTCTTCGATCGCGCATCCGCAACCTGCGCAACCGCGCGGCGAAGTCCACGATGCGAACTTTTGTGAAAAAAGCAAACACCGCGATTGCCACGGGCAACGTCGAAGAGATCACTCCGGCTATCGCGAAGATTATCAGCGTTCTGGACAAAACCGCGAAGCGCGGGATTATCCACAAGAACGCCGCCGCACGCCGCAAATCCCGCCTCATGCGCCGCGCCAACGCGGTTACCGCCGCCGCAACCGCTTAGTTTCGAACCGCGTTTGTAACCGCCAAGACGCTAAGGTCGCCAAGACCAGAGAGGGTCATGGAGTTTTTCTTTAACTCCTCTCTGGTCTTGGCGACCTTGGCGTCTTGGCGGTTTAGAACTAACACAGTTCGACGACGAGGCGTTGGATCACGGCTTGGGGGTTATCACCACCGGGGACGACGCCTTTGAGAGACAGATCGGCTTGGAGTAGCTTCTCCATTCGCTCCATCAATTCTGCGAGGGAGAAGTTCCGTGCTTGCCCGACGAACTTTTCTATCATCCAACTCATCCGCGGGTTGGTGACGGCACTCCCGGCGCCATCCACAGGCAATAGCGCGAGGACTTCCGGGGTCGGCGTTTGTGCGTTGCGCCCCACCATGCGTTTCTCACCCAGATAGCGGTACTGGGCGATAAGGCGGATCTGTCTCGCAAGGAGGACCAGCACCCGCGGCGCGACCGACTCGGGGCGGCTTCCCGTCCGAAACAGTTGCGAGACATAGCCGAGTGCATCACTGGTTCGGCGTTGCCCGACGGCATCACAGAGTTTGAATATCACGTCGTCCGGGCCGCGCGATAACACCGCTTCCAAATCGGCGCCGGTAATCACATTGGCACTGTCGCCGACATACGCCGCCGCCTTAGCGATCTCGGAGGGGATACGCCCGATGTCTTCGGAAGGAAGAGCGCCCAGCATTCCCAGAGCGTCCGGGGAAATTGTCTTGCCTTCTCGCTTCGCGCTCTGAATCGCTAAGGCACGGACATCCTCGGAGCCGCCTTTCGGTAGCGCGAATTCACGCACTTCGCCGAACTTTTTCGCCGCACTCGCTAAGTCGGTCGTGATCTGGCTGCTCTTTTTCGCTTTACCGTCGTCGCCCGTGACCGGCGATCCGGTGTGTAGGATTAGCAGACCGGATGCAGGAATGCGCCCCAACCCTTCCGCGAGCCGTTTTTGTTCGCCATCCTCCATCTGCTGTGCGTCACGGATGATGACCACCCGCCGTCCCTCGCCCATGGGAACCATCGCTACCGATGATAAAGCCCGCTCACTGATAGGGACAGCGCGGTCGTTCTTTGGCGCTCCGCCGTCCAACATTTCGACGTCGAAATCGGCGAACGAGGCGTCTACGTGTGATTTGGCGAGGGCGTTCGCCTCCGCCGTTTTCCGACCAGCTTCTGTGCCCGTTAATAGAACGACACGTAGAATCCCGTCGGTGGCGGACGTAGGGATGATTTTTTTAGCACCGGTCGTGGCTTTAGCGGCTGGCACGTTTCTGTTCCTTTAATGCCGTTTCGAGCTTCTTCAGCGCCGCGTTCGCCGCCGTACTGTCCTCAACCCCGATCTGCGAGCCGTTCTCGGTCCCATATACCGCGCGTTGGAACAGCGCGGTCAGTGGTGCGAACGCCGCATACACCGGTTCGCCGAACCGCTCCCGTACCTGATACAGGTATTCCGTCGTGGTCATCTGAGGTGTGCGGCGCATACCGCGGCGGGAAAGCTTCTTGGCGGCATTCTGATACTGGCGGACAACGTGGCGCGCATTTACCGCGACCGCGTGTGTCGGCACTACCTGATGAACGCGGTCGCGGATGGAAAGCAGTATTTCCATAAACAGGAAGTAAAGGAACCCGCAGAATCCGATCAACGTCATCGTCACGGGCAGCCATCCCGCCGCGAGTATCCGTTCCCACAAGGCGCGCTGATCGGTCTGTGGTTCCGGGGTACGGGCCGCGGGTATCGTCCCGGGCGTATCCTGTGTTGCGTCGAACACCATCCAACCGTAGCCATGGAAATAGATTTCTGTCCAGGCATGTCGGTCCGCCTCCCGCAGAATGAAGGTCTTTTTCTCCGCTTTAGGATCCTCGATTCCTGGCGCGAACCCCGTCGCGACTCGCGCGGGAAGGCCGGCATGGCGACACAGGATAGTGAACGCCGTCGCATACAGATCGCAATATCCTTGCTTCGATTCGCGTAAGAAGTACTCGGCGGCGTCTCTCCCGCGTGGAACCGCGGGCGCGTCCAGCGTATAAACACAGTTCGACGAAACCCATTGCCGCAGGGCTTCCGCTTTGTCATACGGATTCATCGCGTTGGCATCCGTGACGATTTGCTGCGCGAGAGCGTCGAGGACATCGCTGGTGGTGCCTTGCAGATACAAGCGGCGCATTTCGGGAGGATAGTCACTTTGCGCGGTCCTTCGAAGATCCGTCGGTCGTACGTTAGTCGGGACCTCAGATACTGCTTCGTATTCGGGGCCATAACTGTTCGGTGCGGACATCGTATGGTCCGGGCGTAGAATGATCTGCACGGAAGGCAGACGCACCTGTCGTGCCTCCGCAGCGATGTATAACGGGGTGAACCGGTTATTGTTTAGATGAAACCGGTACGTTATCCGCTCGAACTTCTTCCGCTCATACTCGACCGGCTTGATCGGGAAAGTACTGAACCCTTCCGGGTCCAATTCCCCTTTCGGCTCCACTGCTTCACCATACACATTCTGCCCGATGAACGAGTTCGCCCAGCCGCGCCCGGTGTAAAAGTCGAAGAGCCGCCCACGCCAGTACAGCGGTTTCGGGCTTTCGACACGTGCCCGCTCGGATTGGTCATCGCTGACCGGCCCTAGACCGACCTGAAAATCCTGCGAGTTGTTGAACTCGAGTTGGATCGTCCCCAGTTTCCCACCGGCAAGTTGTTGTGCGGCGGCAGGGGGGACATTCAGTCGTTGGATCACATTGGCGAGCGACAGGTTGCGTCCGACCATTTGTAACGGGATGGCGATGAGGAAACCCAGCATTGCCGCGCCGGCGGCACACGCGAGTGCGACATTCGCCTGGGTTCGCAACAGCCGCCAGCGGGCATCGATTGTCGTCGTAACCCGGACATAGCCGGGTATGCCAGCAGGAGCGGGAGTATCTTCTCCGCCGGCAAGAGCGGCCTCGGTGACAGTCGGCATTCCCCCCGCAAGACTGTTCTGGTGGACCAGCAGAAAAGTAGACGCGCCGAGGAACACGATGAAGCAAACGATCAGTTCCTGGTTGATGTTGACAGTACCCGTAAGTCCGATGATCGCTATCGCCCAGACACAAGTGAACATTACCGATTCGTCCGTGACGAGCAGAAAGGAACAGAAGGTCGCCGTGAACGCGAGCGCACACACCAGCAACAATTCCTGAGAGCCTTGCGCCTCGAACGGAACCAGATTCTGGAACGGGCCGACGCCGCGCAGGGCGGCGATAAACACCAGCGCGACGAACGCGGCACCAACCTGTATCAAACGAGGCGAACTGCCGTAGCGACGCAGAAAGTAGGAGCAGGTCAAACCAACAAGCGTCAAAAGCATCGTGAAGTACGCGAAGGACGGCTCGGTAAGTTGGTAGGCAACCGCCGTGAGTCCGGCAAGCTGCGCGACGGCACCGCCGAAGTATAACGGAATCGAAATGTTCTTCTGCCCCGGTTGCCCCCCGCCCGCGGGAAGTCCCAGCACGTTATTCTTCTCGGAGGAGATACTCAAGGTTTCGCCCACCTTCCTTCCAGGGAGAGTGCGTTTCGCACTCGACGACACGGAGCGACGCCGACTTACCAGCGACCGCCGGAGACAGGACGCCCGCTTTCGGCCCACCGAAACTCGACGGTTCAAAAAAGTATACTGTCACGGTGTCGCCGTGGCGAACCCGTTCGGCAAGGAACGCGAGCAGGTGTGGTTCCCCTTGCGCGGTCAAAACGGCATAGTGTGTGCCGCTATCGCCACCGATGCGGGATGCGTTCAGGGAACCCGCCAGAGAGTTTTCCGAATCGGCCTGTAAACGGGCGAGACGATCGAACAACCGGAATCGTGCGGCTTCCGGGTCGGCTTCCCGCGGCTTGACCGTCAGGTTGTCGTTTTGCGTGATGAGTTTAACGCCGCCGCCTGCTCGGAGCGTCCGATCCGCGAGCGTGGCGGCGACCTTCACCGCGTACTCCAGTGTGGAAGCACGTCCCTTACCGTAGTGCGAGCCTTTCAGAAGATCGATCACGATACAAATATCTTGCTGGTAGGCTCGTTCAAACTCGACCACGGCAAGTTTTCCGCGCCGGGCGGATGTCGCCCAGTGGACCCGCCGAAGGGGATCGCCGGGTTGGTATTCACGCACCCCGTGAAACTCCATGCCCTCGCCACGGCGCGTTTTGCCGTCGCGCTCCCGGACCCCGAAGGAGCCTTCGCCGCCCGCCGATTTGTCCCGCGCTTGAAGCGGCTCGGGCAGAACAACCAGTTCGGTTTGCACCGGCAGAGTCGCCGAAAAAGTGAACAGCCCGAGCGGATCGGTAGTCACAAGTTTCGCGGGACCCAGATCATAAACGCCGCGAAGTTGCGGCTCGACGAAGTAGGTGCGTGTGCCGGTACTGCCATCCCAGGTATCCAGTGGGGCAGGCGTGGAGTTGGGCATCGGCACCATGCCGGTAAGCGCGGGGGGATCGGTCGGCGCCAGATACTCCGGCACGTTGTCGGCGAGGCGGACAGAGGACTGTGGGAGCCCTCCCTGGGATGCTATCTGCAGAGTAATAGGAACGCGTCTTCCTTCCGGAACCGTGGCGGAGTGCTCACGCGAGGCGACAAAGTGCGTGGCGAAGAACGCGGCAAGGGCATAGGATGCGAGCGGTAGGACGGCGAGGGCGACCGCCATCAGGTACAGATATTGCAGGTCGAGAAGCACCGCAACCACGAACAGAAACGCGGTGGCAACAGTGATAACCAGCGATTTAATTCCGGCACTACCGAGTCGGTTCACGATGAACATTGTACCGCAACCTCGGGCGATTCGCGTAGCACACTTGACACACGATTTCGCCGCGTGTTACGCTTTTCCATAACTCTGCTGTTTTGAAAGGCGATTCCGTAGATGCCGAAACGACTTGCCCTTGTGGACGCGCACCGGGCAGCGCGACTCGATTACACAGATCCTCCTTTGAAGCCGAATGAGGTTCGTATCCAGATGGAGTATGCTTCTGGCAAGCATGGGACGACCTTCGGAATGCTGGACGGTTCGGCGTTCACCGGGCACACGTTCGATTTAGAAACCCGGTTGTTCATCGAAGGCGCGGACTGGCAGACACCTCCCTCGCACGAAAATCCGAAGTCCTTCGGCACGACCGGGGTCGGAACAATCACCGAAATCGGCACGGACGTGACCCGGTTTGCGGTCGGCGACCGTGTTTGCGGTTTGATGGACATCAAGGAAACCAGTACCAAACCGGAAGACGGAACGATCTGGCACCTGGGCGATATAGATCCGCTACTCGCCCTGTGTATCGAACCCGCCTATGTCGCATTTCACTGCATCCGCGAAAGCAATGTGCGCTTCGGCGAGTCGGTGGCGGTGATCGGTCTGGGCGCACTGGGTTGTCTCGCCGTGGCAATGGCGAAGGCGAGCGGCGCGGAGGCGATTTATGCCGTAGATAGCGTCGCCAAACGCCGCGAATGGGCACTTGCGAACGGCGCGACCGCCGCGTTTGATCCGGCGGACGGCGATGTGGCGTCGAAAATCCACGACTTGACGGGGAAAAAGGGCGTGGACGTCGCGATCGAACTGGCGGGCGTGTACCCCGCGCTGTTTCTGGCGACGCGTTGCGTACGGGTCGCAGGAACGGTCTGTTCGGCGGGATTTTATCAGGGCGAGGCGAAGGGGATGTGGCTCGGGCGAGAATGGCACCACAATCGCCTTTCGATGATCGTGCCGCACGGTTGCGGATTTGGACATCCCCCGCGCGATTTCCCACGCTGGGACGAACGCCGGGCATATGACGCGATCGTTTCCCTGATGCGCCAGGGAACCCTTACAGCGCCGGGTTTGATCGACCCACTCGTTTCTTTCACCGACGCCGACACAATACTGGAGACCGTGCACAACCACCCGGGCAGTTCGATCAAGTTTGGCGTCTGGTTCTGAATGCGGTAACCGCACACCGAGAGGTAGCTGCCATGAAGACGTTTCTTCGCGTTGCAATTGCCGGTGTCTGTACGCTGTGTGGAGCAGGCAACATTTCAGTCGCCCAGAAGGGCGTAGGGCGTGGCGCCTCCCCGAAGTTGGACGGTCTGTATCGTGCCTTCCCGTCAGTCCCCCAGTTCGGGGCCGCGGTCGGCGAGGCATACTTTTTTCGGCGGGTGGAGATGTCTACAAAGGATGGGCGGGAACGCGTCTGCCGGCAAAATTCGACTTCGCCGCCGCGGGGGTCAGAGAACCAGGGCACACAGGCAAATATGCCATTTCCGGCGACAAGATCACTTTCCGCTGGAGCAACAAAGAAAGCGAGACAGCCAGCTTCAGCTGCCGCCGAGACGTCAAAACGGGGAAAATGAACATGACGATCGGCCCGTATTACTGTTTCAAGTTAATCCCCTGGAACAAGACACTCGATGGCACGTTCGAACCCAGTACCTACCAGGGCGGCTTTTCACACCAGCAGAAGTCTCCTCCCGAGATTGTGGATGGCATTACTTTCTCGCGGGACGGGCAGTTCACCCTGCTAGCGGACGGCCAATCGAGTTCGCCGACGAAAGGCCGATATAAAGTCAGTGGCGCGGCTTTGACGCTCGTTATGCCAAGCAAAGAGGAACGGGCATATACGCTGCATCTGTTTGCAGACCATGGTCAGCCTCCGAAGGCGGTTCTCATTGATGGACGGCCATTCTTTGCCAAAACGAATTAGGAGATTTTTCATCGGTTCCGAACGGACCCGTTGAACCTGCCTTGACAAAGTGTACGTCCCATGCTACCCTCCGATAGACATTGCGGGGCGTAAATCTACCGTTCGTAACGCCCATCTATCGCAAAAACCGCATATCGCTCCTGCTGTTTCGGGGAAGTCCGGTGGAAATCCGGCGCTGTCGCGCAACGGTGAGGGTCCGTGTGACCCGAGTCCGAATACCGAACGTAGGAAATATGCCTTCTCCGGCGCGAAACCGGGGGAAGGAATGCCGTCATGAGTGCCCTCACGCACGCCAAATCCGCTCGTAGCGGATTTACCCTCATCGAACTGCTTGTCGTCGTCGCCATGATCGCCGTGCTTGCCGCGATTTTGTTTCCGGTTTTTAACCAGGCGCGGGAAAAGGGGCGGCAGTCATCCTGTTTGTCCAATGTGCGACAGATCGGGATTGCGACGCTTCTTTATACGCAGGACTACGACGAGACCTTGCCGCTGTACCAATACAATAGCCTGATTTATTGGTGCGGGGGACGAGATTCTGCGGGACAGAAACTCGACAAGACGCGGGGAATCATTTACCCCTATATAAAATCGGGGGACATCCAGCGTTGCCCGTCGTTCACAGGGGGCGATAACCTCGGCGGAACCGGCTATGGCATCAACCGACGCCTGATGTTCAAAACCGGGTTCACCCCGAATCCGGCGAGCCTAGCCGATCTTTCCGTCCCGTCCGGCACGATATTGTTCGGCGACGCAGGCGTCCCGGACTTTCCGATCAAGGGCCAAACCGGCGAGACGATCTCTATCGAGCCGCCATCCGACTGGCTTCCCTCTCCCACCATCGAATTCCGTCACCAGGGTATGGCGTGCTTCGCCTGGGCGGACGGTCACGCGAAACCAGTCCGCCGCACCGATTTCGTGAAAGAGTTGCCGCCCTTCGAGCAGGCGGCAACGAAAGGAATCACCTATGTCGGTGACGCGATGATGGCTCGGCGGTAGGAAGAACCGCCGCCGCCGGGTGTTCCGGGAACACCCGGCGGTGGGATACAATGTGACGTTATGTCTATCATTCGTATCGCCTCCCTCGTTCCGTTCGCCACGGAAATCGTCTGCGCCCTCGGGTTGGAAGAAAACCTCGTCGCGGTCTCGCACGTTTGCGACTATCCGGCATCGGTTAAAACGCTCCCTGTAGTTACCTCCCAGACGGTCTTGCCTACGCCACAAATACTCACCGACGAGGACGGCGATCCGTATGAAGTCCCGCCTTCCGCGAAAGAGATCGATGATGCCGTGCGCGCCGCCGTTGCATCGGATGACGGTTTGTATCGCATTGACACCGCGAAACTACTCGAACTCAAGCCGGATCTAATTCTCACACAGGGCCTGTGCGATGTTTGCGCGGCGAGTCATGTCGCGACCGCGAAGGCCGTCTCGGAACTCGGCGACGCGGTGAAAATTCTCGACCTGTCGCCGACGACACTTAGCGACGTACTAATCGCCATCCGCAGTGTCGGCGTAGCAACCGGGCGCGAAGCAGAGGCAGAGGAAGTCATCAGCGACATGACCGCCCGTTTCGAGGCGGTGCAGTTACACAGTTCTATGTCCCCGAACCGCCCGCGGACGTTGCTTTTAGAATGGCCGGAGCCGCTTTTTTGTGCCGGACACTGGTCGCCCGAACTGCTCACTCTCATCCATGCGACGCCTGC
>JACMMA010000780.1 GCA_014379275.1 Armatimonadota bacterium
CGGGTCCGGGCGAATTATTCAGCCCGGTCGTCGTGCCGCGGAATTGCAATTCCTCCAGAAAGAACCGCCCGCTGGGACCCATGCGCATCCCCCCGCAATCGTCCAGCCAGACGACGCCACCGGCGTCCACCACTTTACGTAGCTTCTCTCGGTCTTGAGGCGTCATGCTTGTCAGGCGGTGGTTGGTGATGAACAACACATCGTACTGAAGCAGTTCCGACTCGGTCGCCCTCGTCAGATATACTTCCCAGTACGCCGCCATATCCTTGGTGACCTTCTGCCCGACGGCGTACGGGTGCCCCGGATCACGCCCCCCGGGTTCCGACCAGCGCGAATAAATATCGGAGGTGACGGTCGCCGGTGCGAGCGGGTTGTCGAGTTCCCAGCCGCTGGGCTTAATGTCGGTGCGCTGATCCGCGATGTAAAAAAGGTGCGGGTCGGGGTTTTCCGGTCCCCTCCCGGGCGCGGCAGGGTCGATCGTGGAGTCCAGGAGTAGGATCCCGACCTTGTACGTTCGCTTGCTGGTGGAATAGGTCACCGCCTCGGCTTTCGCCTCGCGCGGCGAAATCAGAAGTGCCGATCCCATCGCAAACGGACTTATCGCAAGCGGGACGGTAGCGGCGCGACCCAGAAAGTGTTTGTTGTTACGCACGGTTAGCATAAGCGTTGTTTGTCTTTTGAAGGTCAGGCGGGGCAATTTTTCGCCCCGCGAAAACGTAGTACTTTATCGGATCGGTCGTTCGCCGTAGTACAGCAACCCCGGTGCGACGGGCAGCCGTGGCATCGGCGGGAGCGGTTCGGACTGCGTGCCCGGTACTCCCCCGAAATTCGGATTCGTCCGAAGTGGTAACCCGTTAGCGTCGTAGGGTGAGGATAGGCGCGAATCATAAATATAGGTGATGCCGTTGCCGATACCGTCGTTCGCCCCGACCCCGCCGCCACCGTTGCCACTCTGATAGGTGCCGTCACGGCGCACCGAGCCGTGAAACGTCGGTATGGTGGTGCCCTGTGTCGGCGTCCCGGCGAGTCCGGTGGAGCCGTAATACTTCGGCACCCACCCCCATTTTTGTAGCCACGCGCCCTGGTCGCCGACTTCCGCCGGGAGATTTTCGGTAATCGCCCCGAACATCGTGATGCGAATATCGAGGGGGTCCCCGTAGAACGGGAACCGGGGATCGACGAAGCTCGGGCTACTGTTGGCGGCACCGGTTTCCCCCGGTCGCCGGTTGCCGTTCGCCACGAACTGCGCGTAGGTGTCGCTCGGGTTCGGGTTGAACCACGGTCCCGGAATAATAAAGAACGACCCTTCCTGCGCGTAAATCAGCGCTTCGATGCGAATATCGAGCGGCACGACCCCGAAACGGGACAGGTTGTAATCCACCTTGGCTTTGTCGCTGCTCGGATCGAACTGCAAGGTCAGGTTATTCGTGATCCCGACCGCAGGCATGTTGTTCGCGTTTCCGCCCCCGGTCGCTGTGTAAGGAAATCCGTTGGTCGGGAACAGGTAATCGGCATTGGGATCCCCCGGCGCCGGGTTCAGGTTGTACACGTTGCTCGTATAAAGAGTCGTTGCGGGCGGATCGCCGAGCACGAGCGGGAAGGATGGGATCGGCGTCCACGCTTTAAACACATTCGGCTCCAGCAACGCTCCGTTCAGGAACGAGTTAATCAGCAGGTTGACGGCGGTGCTGTTGCTATTTGAGGGCGCGTGTCGTGCCAGGAGCGACAACGGCGTGGGCGAGTTCAGCGTGGTGAGATATGAAGGTGTCTGGTTCATGTCCACGGCGGCGGCGGCATTGTAAACGTTGGGGATGAAGGGCAACCCGTTGACGTCGTATGCCGTGACCGGACCCAGTGTCAGCCCGAACTGCTGCTGTCGCTTCGGTCCCGCCGGGTCAGTGCTCAGTTGCACGACAGTCGGCACGCCGAGTTCCGCAACCCGGTCGTCTGAAGCCGTCGCGGCGGGAAGCGAGGCGGCCAGGAACTGCGTCGTGTTTACTGCCGCATAGTTTTTCGCTAGGACCGCGATGGTAGACTTGCCCTTCGCCGACGCCCGTACCGGGTTGTTCGTCGCCAGTTCCGGCGAGATGTTATCCCGCAGAAGGCTACCATCGAAATAGACCGTGCCGTTCGTAACGACGGTCAGGCGGCGCACGAAGGTTTGACCGGTTTCGGGGTCGAAGCCGCCGACCGTGCCTTTAATCCGGACGTTCCCCTCGGCGAAAATGATGAAGTCGCCGTCGTAGTACTGCGTGTCGTCGGCGGTGTTTAAGATCCCATCTACTCCCGCCTTTGTCGCAGGGTAGCCCGCGAACTTTGCCGCAGGAACGCCTGCGGGCGGGGTAGCTGCGTTACCATCGTTATCGTCAATGCCGAGCGTCGGCGGATTGGCGAGCGCACCGCCCTGCTCGTAGGTATAGCGGTACACCGTTTCCTGCGCGATCGCCCCGCCATTGGTCGGGTTTCGCAGATACTGTCGGTTGCGCCCGAACGCATTCCTGGATTGTGTCAATGCCATGTAGCGCGGCGTGAGCGTTATAGTCACCGCCGGGGGGATATACAGGTTGTCGGTTTTCCAGTTCGACGCATCCCCGTTGGCGGGCGACGGGTTAAGCCACTCCGAACGTTGCGAGGAAGCATTGCTGACAGATTCCGCGAACGAAGGAAGGTCTACCGCGTTCGGCACGTACAAGTTTTGCCCCCAGCCGTACGCGCCCGCAAATTCACGGCCGATCGTTACCGGGTTCGGGGTCGTATGCACGGCGTCCAGTGGTGCCGAGTCTCGGGTCAGCGCACGATAACGAGTCAGCCCGCCGTCGCCCGTCGCGGCGTCCATCAAAGGCGGGTCGAGGCGCGAGACGGCGCGCAGGTTGTTATTGTCGCCATCGGCGGGCAGATCCTGTGTCTCGTTGCCACGCGGGTTGTCACGCACCAGGCCGTTCAGCGTGGTAAACGTCGCCGACGTAGACGGGACAACGTTGCCGACGCCGGTAGTTGTGCCCAGCCCCGCGACAGGGGTTACCGGCGCGTCGGTGACAAAAACTTTCGTCGGTTGCACGCCAGCCGCCA
>JACMMA010000781.1 GCA_014379275.1 Armatimonadota bacterium
CCTGCGGGGTTTGGTATTCTTGCTACACTTGACCCCGTGCTTTTTTCCCGCTATTCGCCGCTGCCGGTAAAAAATACCATTTTGAACGGGCAGCGGCGAATCGCGGGAAAACAGCACGGGGTCAAGTGTAGCAAGACTCCCTAGCACCGCAGGTACAACGATGCAACGTAAGGTTGCCCCCGTCCGGGAGGACAACAGAATAAAGATAATAAGAACGCAATCACATCAGCAACAGGCTACGGTTCAAATTCGGCGCTAATCAACCGATACTGTATAGCGTTACATCTGTCACAAGTAGATTCGTTCAACCATGCTCAAAACAACCTCATTTACCCCCCGGCTTTGCCGCATCGCAACCGGCCTTTTCGCCGCCTCGTTCGCCATCGTTTCACCGTCGCACGCGGAAGGGAACAACGTGCTCCCTGATGTCGCCGCTCGCGGGAACATCGGGGAGGTGCGACGGCTACTGGATGCCGGGGTATCCGTAGAGTTTAAGCAAGCACGAACGGGATGGACGCCACTGATCACGGCGGTACGCGCCGGGAAAACGGATGTTGCCGCCCTACTGCTCGATCGCGGCGCCAACCCGAACGCGTCCAGTGCGACCGGGTACACCCCGCTGATGGCGGCGACACAGACCAGAAACATGCCCCTCCTCCGAATCCTGCTCCTGCGGGGTGCAGACCCGGATAAGGCGACCTCGAACGGGTTGACACCGCTGATGCTCGCCGCAGGCAACAAAGGCGACACACGGGCGCAAGCCAAAGACTTAGACTGCGTAAAACTGCTCCTGCGCGGCGGGGCGGACCCGGATAAGAAACATGTGTCCGGCGCGACGGCGTTTTCCATCGCTGCGGAACGCGGGGCAACGCCGGTTGTGGCGTACCTCCGCCGTGTCGGGGCTGCGGGGAGTGGCGCCGTCAGTAACACGGTCGGCGGCGATGGCACGATTACAGGAAATGTCGTCTACCGCGAGCGCATCGCGGTATCCCCCGCCGCGTTCGCCGTCGTGCGCTTACTGGATGTCAAACCGAAAGTGCCGGTAGTCCTGGCAGAGACCGTGACACCGTTCGCGGGCAAGCAGGTCCCCGTCGCGTTTTCGCTTCCTTACAAAGCCGCGATCAGTTCCCTGCGCCCCAACGCACAATTCGCGCTCGATGCGCGTATCGTATCCGGTGGCGCGGCACGCTTTCGAACGGCGAAGCCCGTTCCGACCCTGTCTACCGGCTCCGACAGCAAAAAAGTAACGCTACCGCTGGTTCTGGTTACGGAAGATACGCAAACACGCCTCGCCGCCGAATCGATGGCAGCTACCGATAAAGCGATCGCAAAGGCGGGGGTCAGTTTTAGTGGCAAGCAGATCGTCGGCGAATTGGCGACGAGTTACACCGCCTCTTTCATCGGCGGGCAGTTGGTGCGTATTGCCGCGGCCTCCGCGCAGGGCGATTACGGGAATCGCACGGACCGCTTTTACTTCGGTGAAGGCACGGATAGCGAGGGTTATCCCGTTCTCCGGGCTTCGTACCTGAACGCACGGCGTATCGCTCGCGCTCAGGGAGTGGGCGACGCGGGAGAAACGGTGCCTATCCCCGGTAAATACGAGAGCGTCGTGCAGAAGATCATCTTGGATGATGCCGGGAAGCCGGTGATCGTGACTAAGTTGGTGGACGGACAGGACCAGAGTGTTTCCGACCCCGACATCACGGCGGCGCGCAACTTCTCGCGGATCATCGCCGCGGCAGCGTTACGTGCGGCGAGTAAAAAGCGCGGTCGGTAACGACGCGGGACGAGAGCGAACGAAATCCATAGCCCTCGGCTTGTGCTACGCATTGCCTTCAGCTGTCATGGCTGCGGGGTCAGTGTCGCACGAATCTCGGTGTGGTAAAGGTCGGTCCGTCCTTCGAAGCCGGAATCGGTACCGACGAGAAGCCAGACCCGACCCTCGCTGTCGGCTGTCACCGAAACCTCCCGCCCTGGGGGCGTTGTGAGCGTCTTCAACGCATAGACGGCGGTCTCGCCCGGTATTCCGACATTACCCTGCACTGTGGCATTCGCGCCGCCGCTGGAGTTGTCGCCTTTGTCGATGTTCATTACCAGAAAATCGGGGTTCCCACTCAGCGGCACGGCATTCGGTTCCCCCGCCGTCGCCCCTGCCTTGACAACGACCCCGAGACCCGGACTCCCCCCAATCCCGGCGAACGCCTCCGGGGCGTCGCTAGCGAATGTCAGGGTGAAAGTAGCCCGATACCGAGCCCTGGGTACGAGCCCCCCGACCTGCCGCTTCAGGAACGAGAACGCATCATCACTGCGGTTATGACTAACGATACGGTAGCCTTTGTTGTCCACCCCGCGCACACTTTCCGGAAGGACCGCGTTCGGATCTGTCATCAGTTCATAGGACGAGTCGGCGTTCGCTGGCAGGTCGGCGAAGCCCGCACTCCAGCCGTTGCCACCGGTGCCGAAGTCGTAGGCATAGTCTCGTATCACGGGGTTACTGTCCTCACCGCTGGAGTTGTCGGGACCGCCGCACCCGGCTACGGTGAGCATGAGCAGGCATAAAACGGTAGATTCTAAAAAGCGGGAACGGGGGTGCATGGTTCACTCCTAATCTGAGCACAGCGGTACGAAACGGGATCGAAAATTTAGAGGCGGTTCGAGTCCGAAACCCTTCAAATTTCCCCGCACCGTGCTCGGCACGGAGTGTCTAGATTAGCGTTCCGGGTTCCCCGCCGGAAACATCATTTTACCGGCGTGGGGTCGGGCGCGCCCGACCCGATGGGCGGAAACGTGATGTCGCGCGGGGCCGGTTGGTCGCCGCTCTTGACGGTGATCGTAATGCCGTCCTTCGGCGCGTTACGCAACGTTTCCGTATATTTTTTCCGGTCCTTCGCCAGCGTCCCTATCGGTGCCCCGTTGATCTCCCGCACCACGTCCCCGGGGCGTAGTCCGGCTTTCTGGGCGCGGGAATCGGGAAGGACCTGCATGATGACGTATGCCCGGCTCTTCCCGACGGGCCGGATATCCTCGAAACCGATCTGCTTCTTCCGTTCCGCCGCCACCCGCGCCATTTCGGTCTTCGCGTATTCCTGCGCCCGCCACACGATGAAGGCGGCACAGGCGAACGCGAACGCCGCCCCGATCACCAAGTCCCGCCGTTCCCGCTCCGTGAACGCCGCATGCTTGCCGTTGGCGATGAGTATCGCGATCCCCATCGGCGCGAGGGCGGGGAAAGGAAACCCGATCCATTCCACCTCCAGCAAGGCGGCAAGCAGCAAAGCGAACATCCAGTTGAAACTCGCCTTGCTTTCCAGTTTTAGCAGAAAGACCGACGCGAAAAACACCGACAAAAACAGCACGTCGGCGGGTCCGATGGTGACGCCGGAAATGATCGCCCACGTCTTGTTCGCGGTCTGCGGCAGGCTGGTGCCCGCGCCGACCGAGACCATCGAAATGATCTGCGAGCCGGTCGCCGTCAGCGCGGCGACGGTCCCCATGGTGACGATAACGATGTCGAAGAAGATGGCGAACCCGGCGGCGGCGAGGAGCGTATTCGGGTGCTTGATGATCCGCCCGACGACGGTTCCGATCAGGGCGACGCCGATCGGCAGGAAAAGATTATTCGCGGTCAGGATCAGCCAGGCGGGCGGCAGAACACCCTGCTCCTGCAAAAGCAACACCGTCCCCATCGGTGCGGCGAGCGCGAGACCCGCGATGAGGAGCGTGGGCGTGGTCGCGTTCAACAGGGCGGCGGCGCGGGTCATGCGCATCAGGGAGTGCAGGAGCGCGGCGAAATACAGGCTTGCGATCACGTGCTGTCCGAAAACGGGTAGCGTGTCCAGCGGCACGACGATGCCGGCGAATCGGTTGACCAGCGTCAATATGCAGGCGAGCAGAGCAAAGGTTGTCAGTTGTAATGCGGGAGGGGCGGGTTCGGCGGAAACGTCGGGCTGTTTCGCAATATCAAGCGAGCCGGGCGAGATAGCAGCATCGGTACTCATATCTGGTAAAAACGAGTTTCCTTAGCAAGTGGTTCCGATTGTGCACAAAGAAAAACGATTTGACAATCTCGCTCACGTTCGTATACAATGCCGAAATACGGAACGCCTGTGTCTCGGATTGCGTCTATACCTGTATAGCGCCTAAGTGCGCGACAATGGCAGACAGCTGAAGCGTATTTATCCTGCCACATTTGCCTGAGCGCCTGTAGCGACCCGGGCCGTTGGGACTAGAAAACGCGGACGTTTATCAGCACGTTTACATCAACTTAAATATCAAAGAAAGCCTCCCGGCTCTCTCCCGTTTCGCTTTTCCGTTCGCGGAATAGACGGACCGGGAAATCACAACCCTGCTAAAAACCGGGCTACGGGCAACGTAAGCCCGGTAAATCAATGAGCCGGAATTCAAGGAGTAGTATCGAAAGTGGAACCCCTGCGCCTATTAATCGCGGATGATGAGCCGATTATTCGTCTCGACCTCCGGCGAACGTTGGAGAACATGGGACATATTGTCATCGGTGAAGCGGGCGACGGCGCGCAGGCCGTCGAACAATCACGGGAACTGAAACCCGACCTTGCCATCCTCGACATAAAAATGCCCAACATGGACGGTATCGACGCGGCGAAAATCATTTCGACCGAGGGTATCGCCCCTGTTCTTTTACTGACCGCTTATTCGCAAAAAGACCTGGTGGATCGTGCCCGTGACGCGGGAGTGTTCGCTTATCTGGTCAAGCCGTTCAAAGAAGCCGAACTGATGCCCGCTATCGAGATCGCTATCGCCCGCTTTGAGGAGTTCCTGGAACTCGAAAAAGAGGTCGAAAAGATGGAAGATAAGTTGGAAACACGCAAAGCCGTTGACCGTGCGAAAGGCATTCTGATGGACCAGTACGGTTTGAAGGAACAAGACGCCTTCCGCCGCATCCAGGTACAGAGCATGAACACGCGCAAATCGATGCGCGAGATCGCGGAAGCGATCATCATCGCCAACTCCGTGTGACGCGTTTCTGCGCGACGTGTGACACGAGCAACAGACCCGAAACCGCCCCGCGATATTTTTCGCGGGGCGGTTTTTTCAGCGTGGTTCGGGAGGTTCGGCGGCCCCCCAACCCCCAATCCTGGGGGAGCCGGAAGGGAGAACAGCGAGGAGCGTTCGTTGGTCGGGCGCAACCGATGCCG
>JACMMA010000782.1 GCA_014379275.1 Armatimonadota bacterium
TCCATGTCCCGAGGTAGCGAGCCGCCATCGCGGACACTTCTTCCGCCGATATATCGCCCGAAACGATCAGCACCGACTGCGCGGGTTGAAACAAACTCCGGTGCCAATCGCCCAGATCCGCCCGGCTGATCTTACCCAGTGTTTGCGGCGTACCGACCACAGAGTTCCCATACGGCGCACCGCCATACAGGGCGCGGGCGGCTACCAACCGCGCTAGAGTACCGGGCTGCCGGTATGAAACGGACAAATCATCAAGGGTCTGCTTCCGCAAGCGGTCCAGTTCCCCGGCAGGAAAGGTTGGGTTTTGTACCACGTCCGCAAAAATCGGCATCGCGGCATCGAGACGACTTTTCAGGACGCTGAGTGTCACCGAAGTGCTATCGTAGCCCGCACCCGCCCCGAGTGATGCGCCGATCTGCTCGATGCCGTCCGCGATCTGCGTCGCGGAGCGCGTTTTGGTGCCTTTGGTCAGCAGTTCGGCGACCATGGAAGCGCGCCCGTTCTTCCCCGCGGGGTCGTCTGCCGCGCCGGATCGCATTAGAAGTTGCACGGTGACAAGCCCCGACCCCGGGCGCGACACCCCCAGCACCCGCAAGCCGTTCGGGAGCTTCGTCTCGGCCACTTTCGGCACCTCAACGATGCGCGGGGTCGCCGGGGGAGGCGGGGACGGATACAGGCTGGTCGACGGGACGGCATCTTGCGCTCCCGCAGTAGCGGTTAGCAGAAAAGCGGCCGCCGCTAACACGGAAATCGTTGTTTTCATTTTGCGGCTTCTTTCGTGGCTTGCTTCGTGGTGTAACGGATCACGGTCCGGTTCCCTGGCGCGAGATACTCTTTAGCGACGCGAAGCACATCGGCAGCGGTGACCGCGTTTATTGCCGCCAGTTCGGAATTGATCCGTTCCGGGTCGCCGTAAAGCAGCGCCGCCGAACCGAGGAAGTTCGCGGTCCCGTCCACCGTCTCGCGGGCACGCACAACGTCGTCCACCAGGTTGTTTTTCGCTTTGGCGAGTTCGGCGGCGGTCACGGATGTTTTGCGTAATTTCTCGATTTCGGCGAGTGCGGCAGGTTCCACCGCGTCCAGGGTTTTGCCCCCGGCATTGGTCACCAAAACCGTGAACAACCCGGCGTCCTGATGGGAATCGGGCGACACGGAAACGTCGGAGGCGATCTGCTTCTGGTAAACCAGGGAACGGTACAGGCGCGAAGATTCGCCATTGCCCAGGATATTTGCCAGAACATCCAGCGCAGGAATATCCTTGTCGGCGACCCCCGGCGTGAGATAGGTGGCCGAGAAAGCCGGTAGCGGCACATCCGGCGCGGAAATCGACACGCGCTTTTCTTTGGTTCGCGGCGGCTCTTTCACCATGACGCGCGGAATCGCCGTAGCGGGCTTCCCGACCGCGCCGAAGTATTTATCCACGTAAGAATCGAACTGCGCCGGGTCGAAGTCACCAACAACGACCAGCACGGCATTATCCGGTCGGTAATAGGTTTTGTGGAATGCCCGCACATCGTCCACCGTGGCGGCGGCGAGTTCTGCGATATTTCCGATGACCGGGCGGCGGTAGGGGTGGGTAGAAAACCCCTGGATAGTAGTTTGCAGATACAGGTCGCCGTACGGATTAGCCGCGTAACTCTGGCGAAACTCTTCCTGCACGACGGCGCGTTCGGATTTGAAGTTGGCGTCGTCCACGTTCAGGTTACTCATGCGCTCCGCCTCTGCCCAGA
>JACMMA010000136.1 GCA_014379275.1 Armatimonadota bacterium
GCACCGCCGAAATGGACGAGAAGTTAAGTTGCAAACCCTGCATCAGACCGAACGTCGTCAGTACCTTCGACACCAGTTGCCCGACGACATATCCGGAGACTGCACCGAGTATGGCGTACACGAACGCTTCCGCCATAAACAGCGTGCCGATGTTCGTCGCATTCAGGCCGATCGACGAAAAGACATGAATCTCTTTCACCCGTTCGAACACGGAACCCAGCATGGTATTCAGCACGATCAGAGCCGCGATCAGGATCGGGATGATGATCGTCTCGAACCCTTTCGAGCTGTTCGCGCCGATGGACGAGAACCGGTTGATCTTGCCGTCCGAAGCAGCGTACAGGTTCATATCGAACCGCTTCATCAGGTTGTTGCGCAGATCATCGAGCACGCCCTTGTCGTCGTCCTTGTATCCGATCCCGATAGAGCGCAGGTCGCCGCCGAGGTTAACGAGCGTGCCGTAAGGAATAAAGAACACGACATCCGGGTCAAGGTGTAAGTATTGCTGGAAACCGGTGCTGTTATTGGCTTTGCCCTGTTGCTGCAACTGCGACATTTGTACAAAGTCAACCGGCGTCAGCGGTTCCTGATCCAGGTCCTGAACCGTTTTGAATTTCTCCTGGTCCAGAATCCCGATGATGGTGTAGTTCTGCCCCGAGAACGCGACCTGTGCCGAGCCGACATCTTTATCCGTGATGCGGAGCGCGTCGGCGATCTTGCGCGGCAAAATCATGGCCAGCCGGTCACCCGGGGCGAACCAGCGCCCGCCCGGCGAAAGTGCCTTGTCGGCACCAGTGATCTGCGCCTCCTCCGGCGATAAACCGACCGCCCCCTTGGCACCAAACTCCTTGTCGGCACGTTTGATCGTCAGGAATGTTTGTTCGCCGGGCTGCGTCCCCAGGAACCAGCCGCGTGGCGCGACAAGGCGTGTTTTCCCGAACTCGTCGTCCAGAAGCCGGTACGCCACTTGCTGCAGTGCGTTCCAGTTCGGGTCACGCATCAGGATGCCGTTGTACGCCGGGTTGCCTGGTGCCGGAACCTGGTTGAAGCGCAGGTCCTCCACGATCGAGGTGAAGGCGAGCACCGTAAAGGTCAGTAGCACCAGAGTCGCGCAGGTTAAAGCGGTCCGGGCTTTACGCCGGCGCATGTTGCTGATACCGAGCGAGAACGCCGCCGCCGCGATGGACCCGCTTCCGGCATCCTTTTCGTGCGTTCCCGTGGACTCACGCGCGGAATCCTTGAGTTGTTGCTCGAACTTACCCCATACCAGCGACGTCACCAGAAGCGACAGCGCGAGCATAATGAACGATAGCAGGATGATTCCGGGGTTCAAAGTGATATTGAATGCCGGGTGAATCGCCGCGAACACTAAAAAGACGCCGAGGAAGATCCCGAAAATTCCCAGCAGTTGCCGTTTGAGGTCGGAGAAGCCGAAGAACAGACGCTCCCCGAAGTACGCGAACGGGATCATCAGCGCAAGATAGAAAATCACACCGTTGACCACATCCTGTTGCGTCTTAGAAACGTTGGGATAGGCGCGGGATTCGTAGCCCCAGGCAGCGCGAGAATACGCGTCGAACGCCTCGTAGTTTTTCGCCGCAAGCGCATCGTCCGCTTTTTTGATATACGTTGCGGCGTCGGCGTGGAGCTTGACGACGCCCTGGTTGACGATGTTATTTTTTCTTAAGCGATCGATCCGGTACTCATCAATACTCCACATGTCCTTGGCAACGGCGAGCGAGGTATTGATAATCGCTGCCGACTTAGACGAGTTGATGGCTTCCGCCCCCTCACCCGCCCCCATGACATACCCTTCGCCTTCGGGATTCTCTTTCGTCGAGTTGATCAGCAGGAACCGGGTTGCCGCCGGTCCTGACCCCATGATGATCTTGAACTTGCGTAATGAGTCGCCCGCTTTGCTACCCGTTTTAGCGGTCGTCCCGGCGGTCAACGGAGTATCGCCATACTCATTGCCGCGTCGGGCGAAGATCAGAGCGACGTCTTCCACGTAGGAAATACCCGGCTCCGGCTTGGGGAGCGCATAACCGAACTGGCGCGGTTCGCCATTCGACGCGCCGTCGAAAATCGTGATGGTCGAAAGTGTTCGCAGTGCTTGTTGGTCAACCAGGTCGAAAATGGTGGTTGCCACGCACGGGAAGATGACGACGGTTGTTTCCTTCAAGCCTGACGTGATTTCGAACTCGGTCGGGAAGTCCTTACCAGAAACGCCGCGGTCCGGCGCGTAGTCGATATCCCCGGAGACGGGGTCAATCCGGTATGCGGCGACGGAGTGTTTGCCACCGTCCGCCGTCTTGGGGGGGACGCCCTTAAAATTGAACAGTGCGGCACCGTTCCGCGCCTTCTGCTCCGCGTCATCGGCGATCTCGAACGCCGCGTCTGCTTGCGCCATTCGCGCCGAATCGTTGCTCGCCTTCGCGGCACGTCGCTCGGCATCGGCTTTGTCGAGGATGGCACGTTTCGCCGACCAATCGTTCATGCCGACGCGTTGCACCCAGAAACCGCGCACACCGAGGAAGGACTTGGTACCAGGGACCGAGGGCGCGTCCCCTACTGTCTGGGAGGGGTACACCGCCAGCGAATCGGCGATGGGATCATCGGGGACCAGCGACTTGCGCGGGTTGTACTCCCGGACCCGCCCCTTGATGCTGGCGAAACCGGAACGCAGTCCCATTCGCGTCCATTGGGACGGCTTGAAGAGTGGAATCTGCTTTGTGGGTTCGGGCGAGTTGGCGTCATTCGGGTCGTTGACGTAATGCTGAAAAAGGCAAAGGAATGTGCGCGCCTGGAATGCCAGGTTGGCTATGTTGACCTTTTCTGCGGTATCGAACGGGGTATCTACCAGGTTGCGCGAGTCGTCGATCGAGGCGAACGTCACCCCGTGGCCGCCCGCCATCCCGACCGCTTCCGAGTCGAACGCCGGTTTTCCCGGGATGAAGTTCCGCCACGATTTACCGTCCACCGGGTTGACCCCATCGGCGAACGCCTTCTTGGGATCATTCCCGAACACCTGCGCGACCTTGTCGTTGTTTTCACGGGCGACGCGGGCGATGTCGGAGAACAGGTTTTGTGTATCCTCGCGAACGTTGTAGAACCAGCCCTTGTAGAAGATGCCCACGCCGCGCGTTTGCGACGCCCAGTCGAGGCCGACCCACAAATAGATCGCTTCCTTCGGCTCTTTTTCACCGCCGAACAGCTTGGCGAACGGTCCCGGGACCTGCCAGTCGTCGATGTGCTTGTCCACCAACTCGCGCACGCCCTGAAGTCCGAGGAAGTGACCGGAAGTAGCGACGAACCAGATGGTGCGCTCGGAGCCTAATTTCTTGAACGTCCGCGCCGTTTGCAAAAGCCCCGCCATGGAGGACGCTGATTCCGCGGAAGGCGCGAGCGACGGTACAACGGACATGCCGTCGTAGTAGGCCTGCACGACGATGATCTGCTTGGCGATCTTCGGGTTCTTTGATTTGCCGGGAAGTACGCCGATGAAGTTACGCGCCTGTACATTTTCCCAGGGCATCGTCGCTTTCAGCGTTGCCTGTGTGCCACGGTTGCCCGCCGCGAGGGCGAGAAGTCCGGCGGCATCGCCGCGCTTGACGTAGTAGCGGGGAATCGCCACCGGGATCGAGATAAACTTCGCTTCCGCTTCCCCACGCTGGGTACGGTCCGGCTCAATAAAGATGATTGCTTTCGCGCCGAGGCGGGGCGCGTTCATCCATTCGGAGCCGGAGTTGAAGTCGACCAGGACGATCGAGTCTTTAACGACCTTGCCGTTGAGCGAACCGAGAGATCCGTCCCCGCCGTAAATCAGAGGGCCAGAAATGCCTTCGGGCGGTGTCTGCGAGGTGCGAACCAGGTTTGGCCAAACTCCGGCGAGCGGGATCGTTTTTCCGCCCACCGAAAGCGATGCGCCTTTGTCCATCGGCACTGTTGCCGTGAACGGTTCGGTACGGACGTTGCTTTTTCCGAACAGCGAAACGAACTCGCGCTCGACATAGTCAGCCGCGAATCGTTCGCCCGGATAGCCCACCACGCGGGAGCCATGCGAGGACATTTCGCGCACCGTTTTCGACATCGCGGTTGCATCCACGGTGGCGGCAATTTCCCGGTACTTCGTTGCGAGCACAGGGTCGACTGCCGCACGGGACGCAGGAGCGAAAACAGTCAGCGCGAACGCGACCATTAGCAGGGCGAGCGGCATCGCCGGAGATACATTGGCAAACACGCGGCGTTTTGTGAGCGCGGCGGTAATCGTCATCGAGCGGTTTCCTCTTTGGCAAGGCAATCGGACAGTTCGCTTCTTCCGGCGGCTATGTCACAAGTCAACAGCGACGCGCGACGATGAAAGATACACGGTGTATGAAATCGAAATGTTTTTGAAGCCGTTCCCATTGTAACAAACGCCCCTTCTTAACGCAAGGTGACAGGGGGGGCAAAATCAGTTTCCGCAACGAATCCGGGAACATTCTCGCCCTATTTTGTAAACGGGAACGTGGCTACCGTTTCCCAGGGTCCGTTTCGGTACCGCCAAAGATGCAAACCCAGCCCCCGCGCGGTAATCGGTTCCCATTCGCCGGAAAGTCGCGTCCGCAGCTCTTTCGCGGCTTCCGGCGCGACTTTATTTTGAATCGTCACGTGCGGCTGGAATTTTTGACGATCTTGCGCCGACAGCCATTCCTCAAACATCGCCGCGAGCCGCCCATGTAGCGAGTGACACATGCCTGCACACTCATCCAGATTACCCGCCGCCAGGCGGAACCCGAACAGCTACAGCGCATTCGTATCCGCGAGGCAGAAAGAGGAGATAACGCAATGGCTACCCCCGATGAACTGACCCGATACAGGAAGAGCATCAAACAGATATTGTCGCCGTTCGCCAACGTCCGGTACGCGAACGGCGACTTTCGCAATCAGGCCGTTTTCGACGCGAACGCCGACCGCTACCTGATCGTCAGTACCTGCTTTGAAGGAACGAAACGCTACCACGGTTGCGTGATTGACATCGCCATCCGCGACGGTAAAGTATGGCTCGAAGCCGATAACACCGACGCCGTAATCGCCCGCGAACTCGTCAACGCCGGAATCCCGAAAAGTGAAATTGTTCTTGGCTTTCGTCTGCCAGAATTGCGCTCCGGAACGGGATACGCAATATCCTGAGGTCAAATGCGGATTTGGCTTGGAGTGATCGAACCTGGATAACGTCTGCACCGAAACAAGACGTGGAAACTGATAAACCCACTGATACGAGCAACGCCGATACCGTCAATTCCTTTTCGAATTCAATACTTGTCAGATGTGACCCACAGATTCTCCACGTTGCCAGACTTCAAATCATTTTGATCAATGAAAAAGAACGGTTCCCAGCCGTAATCCCATATTCCGTTGTAGAAGTTTGATGTTCGTATCTGGAGCAGTAAGCACTCTTGTGCCAAGCGTTGATTTGGTATTACTTCTTCATCTTCGCTGGTAGCAGAACTCGAATCCCCGTCGGCATTGTTCCCGATCTCACGCGGCAAATCGCCTCTTCCATCGCAAAAGTACATATCCGCCCACCCAAGCAACGTGTGGTGCGAATTTTCCGACGTGCTAAACGAATCTACCCCGTTACCAATACCGTTCAGATAGTTTTGAAATCCGTAATACTGTTGTTGTTCGGCTTCAGACAGGTTGAGTGCATGTGTCTCGAAAGTCGCTGCACTCGGGACCGTCCATTCCGGCGTAAATGACATGCTATAAGGTGGAACAAATCGGAATATCTCTTCCATGTCAGCGGGCGGTTCTGTCCTCCGCAAGTTAGAAACATCTTCCGGATAATAAACAGCCATCCACTCGCGAAAATTGCCACTCAAAAACAGGACCAACACCCCCTGCGTAGGTAGTTGCCTATCGAAGTCTGCAAGCGTGACCTCGGCAAAGTTGATTTGAGCGAAAAAGTGGAGAGGTTCGTTATCGCTATCGTACGGCCACACAAAATCGAGAGCTACATCAGGATAACCACCGAATTTCGAGGTAGCAATCGCGAGACTATCTATGGCTGGCTCAGACGGCACAGGGGGCCACACTCGAACATCGTCCACAGTTATCATAATTGGTCCAGGCCCGATGTAATATGCCGGATCGCACACGGGAGTCAGATGGATACGGATGGCGGGGAGCAACAGGGGTTCCATCGCCTCGCGCAGATGCCCCAATCCGTGTTCCTTCAGAGCTTCGAGTGCTTCATTTTTTGTTTGCATACGGGCATACTCAACCGACCAACAAAAATACGGAACAATAAATAGTGTGTATCCCGTAACGACGGATCTTGGTTTCCAGCAACCGGTGTCGTGCAGTATCTGCCTGATCTCCGTTCCGAAATCGTTAACGCACCGGATCAAAATTCGGTATTACCGCTTCCGAATGATCTTCGACGTAGATTTAGGCGGCGACAGTACCCCGGTCGGCGCGTTCATTTCGCGCTTCATGTCCATCGGGAGCAGTTTTTTGAGTTTGCCCATCTCGTCGCGCAGTTGCGCCGCGTGTTCGAAGTCGAGTGCTTTTGCCGCCTGCTTCATCTCTTTTTCCATGTCGGCGAGTGCGGAGACTAACTGATCCAGCGGCAGGGTTTCCGGGGCTTTGCTCGACGATACTTTGTAGTACGCTTTCGATTCGGCGACTTTTTTCGATTCCAGCACGTCGCGCACCGCCTTGATCACGGTTTGCGGTGTGATACCGTGCTCGGCGTTGTAGTCTACCTGTTTCTTGCGGCGGCGGTTGGTTTCGTCAATCGCTCGCTCCATCGAGCCGGTGATCCGATCCGCGTACATGATCACCTGCCCGCCGACGTTACGCGCGGCGCGTCCGATGGTCTGGATCAGCGACGTTTCCGAGCGCAGGAACCCTTCCTTGTCGGCGTCCAGAATGGCGACGAGCGACACTTCCGGAAGGTCCAACCCTTCCCGGAGCAGGTTGATCCCAACCACCACGTCGTAAACGCCTAAGCGCAGGTCGCGTAGAATCTCGGTCCGTTCCAGCGTGTGAATCTCGGAGTGGAGATACTGAACCTTGGTCCCGATCTCGACCAGAAACTCGGTCAGGTCTTCTGACATTTTTTTGGTCAGCGTGGTGACAATCACCCGTTCGTTGCGCTCGGTGCGCAACTTGATCTCGCTCACCAAATCGTCAATCTGCCCCTTGGTCGGGCGGATCACGATTTCCGGGTCGATCAAGCCGGTCGGGCGGATCACCTGTTCCACGATCTTCGTGCTGTTTTGCTTCTCGTAAGGTCCCGGCGTCGCGGAAACGAATACCACCTGGTTGATCCGCTCCTCGAACTCCTCGAACCGAAGCGGGCGGTTGTCCTTCGCCGACGGCAGACGGAAACCGAACTCGACCAGCGTATCCTTGCGCCGCTTGTCGCCCGCGTACATGGCGTGCAGTTGCGGGATCGTCTGGTGGGACTCGTCCACGATCAGAAGCATGTCGTCGGGAAAATAATCGAACAGGGTGTTCGGCGCGGTGCCCGGCGCGCGACCGTCGAACCAGCGCGAATAGTTCTCGACGCCGGAGCAGTACCCGACTTCGCGGATCATTTCCAGGTCGAATTTCGTACGCTGTTCGATGCGCTGTGCTTCTAATAGTTTGCCTTCCGACTCGAACACCTTCACCTGTTCACGCATCTCCGCCTCGATGCCGAGCAAGATCGAATCCACTTTGTCGGGGTCAGAGACGAAGTGCGACGCCGGAAAGATGGTCAACTCTTCCTTGTTTTCCAGAATCTCGCCGGTCAGGTGATCCACGACCGAGATACTCTTGACCGTATCCCAGTCGAAGTTGATCCGGTAAACGATCTCCTCGTCTTTCGGGCAGATCTCCAGAACATCACCCTTGACGCGGAACGTGCCGCGCGACAACGCCATGTCGTTGCGTTGGAACTGGATATTGACCAGCCGGCGCAGAATGTCGTCGCGGTCATACGGTTGTCCCGCGTGAAACCAGACCATCATATTCCGATACGAAGTCGGCGAGCCCAGACCATAGATACACGACACGGACGCGAC
>JACMMA010000783.1 GCA_014379275.1 Armatimonadota bacterium
ATCGGGATCAGACCGGCGGCGACCGCGAGTGCCGCACCGCGTGTGGTCGCGGAAAGGGCGGAATAGCGCGGGTCTAGCTCGCGCAGTCGCCCGGAGACGACGAGCGCGAGACCCGCCGAACCGAGTACCGCGACCGCAAGCGCGGCAGCAAGGACGGCGAAGCCGAACGCGGCAACGGGGCCGCCGCGTCCCATGAGCACCACGCTAAGCGTACCGGCGATCACGGCGATCACGGCGCCGACACCGACCTGCCTGCCGGGGGCATCGGTCAGAGAGTTCGCCGCGACCTGTGCGCGGCGCGAAAAAACAACGGTAAATGCGACAATGCCTGCCCAGAGGGTGACTATGGTCACCACTATCAGCAGGGTTATCGCCAGCACATCGCCAAACGTCATCGGGGGTCGCCTCCTTGCGCGACGGGTGTTCGGTTTTCAGGGACGGTACTCAGGGGCGATTGGTTCGCGGACGCGAACCGTTCACCGGTTATGTGTTTAAGGACACCTGCAAAAAGAGATTGGTTACAGGTCGGCGCGAAATAAATTCCTGACCGATTATATCCTGTGCCGGGTATCCTGCTCGGGAAAGGTGTACCATCATGTCCTCCAAGAACCCGGTGCAGAACTTCTACGACACCTTCGCCGAACGCGAATGGACACGTCTCGACCGCGCGAACGATGGCGCTATCGAGCGCGAACTACATGCCCGTGCCTTTGAGGAATTTCTGCCGCCCACGCCGTGCCGCGTGCTTGACATCGGCGGCGGTCCGGGGCGCTGGGCATTCTGGCTGGCCGAACGCGGCTACCAGGTGACGCTAGCGGACCTTTCGCCGCGCCTGATCGAAATTGCGCGGGAGCGTATCGCACAAGCCCCGGATTCAATACGGGCGAATATCGAGGACGTGCTCGTCGCCGACGCCCGCGACCTGTCCGCGTTCGCGTCGGAGTCGTTCGACGCCGTACTGTCTCTCGGACCGTTCTATCATCTGACCGATGCGAGCGACCGGAACCAAGCGGCGCGGGAGGCGGCGCGGGTTTTACGCCCCGGCGGGCGGCTGTTCGCGGCGGCGATGCCCCGGCTGTTTTTCTTGCTCGCGGTCGCGTTTGAGCGGGAGCGTGCCGGACCGTTCGCATCGGTCGCGGAAACGCTCTTGAACGACGGCGTCTACCACGACCCGCGCCCGGGGCGATTCACGAGCGCGTACCTGTTCCGCCCCGAGGAGATCGCGCCGTTTTTTGCGGGTTTCGGGTTTCGAATGACGCGCCTGATGGCGTCGGAGGGGATACTCGCAATGGTGCAGACCGAAGTCGCCGCGCTCGCCGAAAACGACCCCGCCGCCTATGCGCAGCTGCTCGACATGGCATACCAAAATGCCGCCGACCCGTCGATTTTGGGACTTGCCGCGCACCTTCTCTACATCGCCGAAAAGCGAGGATCAGGCGGGTAATCAGCGTGGTATATTGTGGGGCGGTTAAGAAACGTTCCGGTGCGAGAGGATACCCGATGCGATTCACTTTTCCCGATATAGATACCGACGCGCACCCGAAGGCGTCCCGCCAAGCATTCAACAAATTGATTCAGGTGATTCGGGAAGCGTGGCACAATCACAACGAGGCGTTGCGCCCGCTACTACCGCCCCCTCTGGACCGCGTGCTCGACTTCAATTTCCAGGATAGTCCCCTCGCCACCGTGCGCTGGTACCTGGAAACGAGGACGCTCACGCTGCTGCTGTGGGAGGGGCCGCGCCTCGCCGACGAATATTTTCCCTGGTACCTGACGTATCACGATGTGGGAATGAGTCCCGCGACAAGAAGATTGCTGGCATACCTCGCGGAAGAATCAGGTGACGATGTGGCGAATCATGAGATTGACCTGATTTCGCTGGACGCGGCACCGGTATACGTCCATCGCATCCTGTGGCACACCGACTTTAGCGAAACGAAGGAACTGGAAATACGATTCCGCCGCTTCGAGTGGGAGATGGGACCGCAATCGATGACCAAGTATAGCGTTTACCCGCAGGATAACGTCGGGATGGAAGCAATCGTACGAACGTGACCGGCGGTCGGGGGTCAAACGGTCCAGTCGTCGAAGAGTAGCCCCGGCACACGGGCGAAGTCACGCGTGTTGCGCGTCAGAAGCGTCGCCTCGTTTACTATCGCGATGGCGGCGATGCGCAGGTCCTTCGTGCCGACCTTGTTCTTGAGAATCTTCTTCAGCGTGACGAACTCGGCGTCCGCTTCCGCCGTGTACGAAACAACCGCGATCCGGGAGAAGACATCCAGATTTTCTTTCAGCAGGGAGTAGGCTTCGACGCGTGCCTCGGGCGTCTGTGCCTGATGAATCTTATCGAGCCACCCGCGGCACTGTTCCTCATAGGTAACAACAGTGGTTCCATAATCGTCGGGAGCGACGGCGCGGAGGCGACGGCGTATCGCTGCGCCTTCCGCCGTCGCCCGCGTGAACAAAGAAAAGTGATCCGTGTCCATGAGTTGGATCATTCTTCGTCTTCCTCGTCGGGTGCGTTTCTTGCCGCCTCGCGCTCTCGTTCGCGCTCCGCCTCGATCTTAGTGAGAACCTCCTCCGCCGTTTTGTTACCCGCGTAGATACCGAAGTAGCGATCCAAGAAGTCGGGCGCGGTTCGCCCGACCACGTGCGGCAGATCCCGGAGGCTCTTGTTCTGCTTCATCGCCGCGACTTCGGCTTCCAGTGCCGCGACACGCTCTTCGAGTGTTGTTTCTGTTGCCACGTTTTTTCCTCCTTTCGCCCGAAACACGCTTATTCTATCGCCGCAGCATGAATGGGAAAATCCGTCTACCCCGCGTGGAATCCTCCACAGTAGTTGTCGCCCCTACTGCCTGTCGGCAGCCTTCGACGCCTAGCCGGCTCACTTGATGATTAATCCCCCGCCCGCTCTCCCAGTATATCCCGCTGTGGTATCCTAACGTCACGCATTCAACCCATTTGACGAAAGACAGTACCGAATTCATGATCGAACCTGGCGGCTATGTCCGCGACCTTTTGCAGGGGACACCCGGCGCGCGTGCCGTGGCGCACGGCTGGGTGAAAACGCGCCGCGACAGCAAGGGCGTGACGTTTATCCAACTCTCCGACGGTTCCTCGTTCGCCGATCTCCAAGTCGTGATCGACGCCGGGACCCTTTCCGACGACGTGCTTTCCGGCGCGACGACCGGGGCGTGTTTGCGCGTTTCCGGCGAACTGGTCGCGTCGCCCGGCGCGGGGCAAGCCGTGGAACTGAAATGCTCCGCGATGGACGTGCTCGGCACGGCGGACCCGCAAACGTACCCCCTGCAGAAGAAGGGGCATACGATGGAGTTTCTGCGCGAGATCGCGCACCTCCGGCCGCGCTCCAACACGTTCGGCGCGGTGTACCGGGTTCGTTCCGCGCTGGCGTTTGCGGTGCACAAGTTCTATCAGGAACGCGGGTTCGTGTACCTGACCGCGCCGCTGATCACGACCAGTGACGCCGAGGGCGCGGGCGCGATGTTCGGCGTTTCGACGCTGGACATGATGAATCTGCCGCGCACCGACGGCGGCGCAATCGACTTCGCCGAGGATTTTTTCGGCAAGCGGGCGCACCTCACGGTATCCGGACAACTCGAAGCCGAGATCTTCGCGCTGGCGTTTACGAACGTCTACACGTTCGGTCCGACGTTCCGCGCCGAAAACTCGAACACGCCGCGCCACCTAGCCGAGTTCTGGATGATCGAGCCGGAGATGGCGTTCTGTGACCTGGACGGTAACCGCAAGTTAGCCGAGCAGTTCCTGAAATACGTGGTCCAGCACGCGCTGGACAACTGCGCCGCCGACCTGGAGTTCTTCAACAAACGTATCGACGACACGGTTCTCAAAACGCTGGAAAATGTCGCCACGTCCGACTTCGCACACATCACCTATACGGACGCCATCGGTATTCTGGAAAAAGCAAATACGCCGTTCGAGTTCCCGGTGTTCTGGGGCGCGGACCTGCAATCCGAGCACGAGCGGTACCTGACCGAGCAGACGTTCGGCAAGCCGGTGGTGGTGACGGACTACCCGAAAGAGATCAAAGCGTTCTACATGCGCCTGAACGACGACGAGAAAACGGTCCGCGCGATGGACGTTCTCGCACCGCGCATCGGCGAGATCATCGGCGGGTCGCAACGCGAGGAGCGGCACGACGTGCTATTGGAAAAGATCCGAAA
>JACMMA010000784.1 GCA_014379275.1 Armatimonadota bacterium
AGCGGCAGGACGTTACCCGCCGCCATCACCATCGAATATCCGCCGACGATCTGGTCGGCGCGTTTGTCCAGCTCTTCCCAGTCGGGTTCGAACTCACTATAGCCATTCGCATTCATGCGGATACGACCCCCCGAGTCGCTGTTTTGTTGCGCGTCGCGGTCGCCGTTTTTCTTCGTCTTGTCGTTCTCACCGAACGTCGCGTTCACGCGATTTCCGATCTGTTTGCCGAGTATTTTCAGATAGTCGGGAAGGTCTTCCGGGTTCATAGTTTCCTTTACATTTTGCCGCGCACGGCGGCATCTAGCGCCTCACTTGTGTTGCGGTCTGCCGCGAGCCGCTTCGCCTCAAGCGTCGTCACCAGCGTCACGCTCTCGCCTTTTTTGATCGGCTTGACCGGCGACGTGAACTCCCATTCGATATAGGGGCTACCCGCATCGCTGATGTAAATCTGCCCGCGTTCGCCGGGTCGCCACTCGAATCCCTCCGCGCCGGGGGTGTCCGCGCGAATCACCAGTATTGTGTCCCCGATGACTCCCGCGATGGCATCCCCATCGAAGCCGAGTTTCCGACCCGATTTTGCCTCCGGGTCGCGTCCCACACTCAGCGTCATGCCGTCTTTGCTCCGAAGCACAGACTGAACCGGTGTATCCCCCATCAGTCGCCATCCTTCCGCGAGCGTGGTCTCACCGGGTATCAAATGCGCCACCAGCGAACCGCGTACGAACGGCGTTTGCGTTATCGTCCACGCACCGACCGGAAAATCGTAGCCGTCCTCGACGCGCTCAAATCGGGTTACGGTATACAGCCGACTCCCTGTTTCCGCCAGAGTGATGTCGCGCACGATCCGCAGTCCCGACCGGGCTATGATCGGCGACGTCAGACGCACGGTGTTCGCCCCGACGATCTGTGCCGTTTGCGGGGCTTGATCGGCTTCCGGGGGAGGCGGCCAGTTCCCTTTTTGCTTGAACGACGCTATCCAGTCGTCCTGGGGCCAGGGCCAGGGTTTGTCGCCGCCGAAATTGCGCCAGCTGCCGCTCGTGTCGCCCTGCTTGCCTAGTTCCGACGGATTATTCCACAGCAGATTTGTGCCGTCAATAAATCCGTAACGCATGATGCGGGCTATCTGCGGCACGACAATCACCTCGGCGGTGCCGTTCGAGATCCGGTACGCGTTCTGCCACCCCTCGTAGGGAACCTGCTCGATCGTTACCCGCGCGGGTGTCTCCTTGGCCTGGATAATCGCCGCTGGCTCCGCCGCCGCCGCGGGATTGTAGTTCGCTAATAGGTTGCTCATGGTCGCTACGGCCACACCAACGCCCCCGATGATGCGCCGCGCCCCGTTTCTGTTTCCTATCAAAATCGTTTTCCGTCGCGCCTTTGCCATAGATTTCATTGTACCGCCACGGGGCTACGTTCGGTTCCATTGCCGCCACAGGAGTAGCGATACGAAAATACCCGCGCCTCATCCGTCGTTCGTATCGCGCGCCACGCGGCGAAAGCTTGCTCAGCGGTCTGTATCAGACTGACCGTACGAAGACGCGAGTAGGAGACTGCGACGTCGTAGTCGGCGATATGCCGCGCGTCTTGCAACAGTACGAAGTGTTGGGCGACCAGACGCAACTCGGGTGACACGGGCACGGGCAAAAGCGG
>JACMMA010000785.1 GCA_014379275.1 Armatimonadota bacterium
AAATCACCTCCACCGCCGAAATCATCATTACTCCGCGAAACCCTCTGGTTGGCATCGGTAGCCAGCTGCGCTTTTCTGCCGTCGTCCAAAATGTCCCCGTCGGGGGCGTGCGATGGCGGGTGAAAAACAACGGCACCGGGACCATTGATGAAAACGGCGTTTACACCACGCCTTCCCGGCCCGGCGACTATATCATAATCGCGACCAGTGAGTACGACCCGGCAGTTTCCGCGGAGATGACGGTCCGTGTCCGGGGCGGTTCGCTCCCGATCATTATCGAGTAAACGTATGAAATCTTCCCTTTTCTTTCTTCTCTCGGTCACGCTATGCGTGGGTGCCTTTGCGACCGTTCCGTTGACGGGTTGTGGCGGCGGCAACGGAACCACGGCGCCCTCCCCTGCCGCGGCGCCAGGATCGGTTGATGGAACCGGCAAAGCGACACTCACCATCCTCTGGACGCCGCGGCAGGAAGAAACGTCGCGGCTGATTCCTCTTGCCACCCGCAGTCTGCGTGTCACGGTACGAACCGGCAACGGGGATGTTTTCGGCGAGGCGGTGATCGTCCGTCCCGCCGGGACGAATGAATCCTCGTTGACGTTCGAAGATCTGCCGACGGAAACATTGCGCATTGTTGTCACCGCTCACCCGCAGGAAGACGGCACCGGCACACCGCAGGCTCAGGCGGAAGCGTTTGTAACCGTTGAATTGGGCGAGAACGCGCCGATCCGCGTTCGACTGCAAAGCACCATCGCCCGGATCGAGGTCGTAGCGGACAAAAGCCAGATCAAGGTGGGGGAAACCGCGAACATCGCCGTTTCCGCGAAGAACGACGCGGGCGAATTGGTAATGATCACGCCCGACACGCAAGAATGGACCGTTAGTGAGGAAGCGACCCGGAGTGGGACGGCACAGATCACCGGCGTTCTCGTCGGGCGGGCACGCCTCGAAGTTCGCGAAACCGAGTCCGGAAAAAGCGGCGCGACAGAAATACTCGTCGGAAGGTCGGGCGAGTATTTCCTGCGCGAGATTGTGGCGCCCGAAAATTTCGAGGCGTGTAGGCCGACCGGTCTGACCAACGACGGGTATGTCGTCGGTACTTGCACCCCGAGTCATGGGAGTTTCTGGCGCTCGTTCGCCTGGGAATCGAGAACGGGGGAAATGATCGCGCTTCCGCAAACCCCCGACCGGTTCGTCTTTCTCGCCTCCGGCGTGAATGAGTCCAGACAGATAGTCGGTGACGCGATGAACGGGTTCGGGTACCTACTCGAAAACGAAAACAAATTTACGCAGCTGCAACAACTGCCCAACGCGAATGATACGGTCCTCGGGATCAACAATCGCGGCGACATTTTCGGGACCGTCTCGGATTACCCACGGACCAAACAGATCGGTCTGTGGAAGACTGACGGCAGCGGCAAAATACTCAGCGCGAACTATAGTCTTACCCATGAACCGTTCGCAATAAATGACCAGGGACTGATAGTCGGTCAGGCGAATAACGTCGCTTTCGCGTGGCACACCGATGAAAGAACACCGACCAGGCTTGCTGCCCCCCTTGCGCAACAGGGCTACCCTCTTGCCTATGACGTGAACGACGCCGGGAAAATCGTCGGACGGTATATTCCCCCGCAAAGCGGCGACCAGCCGATGCTTCGCAGCCTTGTTACGTGGGAGAGTCCCGGCTCGGTGGCCCGACCCTACGCAGACCGAACTTTGATTTATAAGCCTGTGCGGATGAACAATCGCGAAGAAATCATTGGCGAGAAAGCGGAGTACTCTAAGCCGGTTCTCTGGAAAAACGGGGTCGTCAAGGAGATCAGTTCGCTTGTCCCCACGGACTGGAATATAACGGAAGCGACCTGCATAAATGATCGCGGTCAGATCGCTGGAACGGCAGAACGGAATGGTAAAAAGACGATGTTCCTACTGACCCCTCAGGGCGGCAACGGTGATTTGAAAGTGGGTGTACGGTGATGCGATTTACACGATCTTTATTCGCCGCCACTCTTGCCGGTTTTGGTATCTTTTCCGTGCTCGCGGGTGGCGTCGGGTGCGGGGGCGGTAAGTCTGCGCCAGCGAGCGCGATGCAATCTAAAACCACGGGACGGATGCGGCTGGCTATCAACTGGCCCCCGCGCACAGACACCCGCCTGATCCCCGCACTCACCGAGAGCATAAATATCTCGGTCCATGCGGGAGAGCCGACGGAGATCGTCGGACGTGCCATCGCCGCCCGGCCCGCGACCGGAACACAGAGCGTGTCGGATTTCATCGATTTGCCCGTGGGTGAAGTGCGCATCGAGGTGAATGCCACCCCTGCGGCGAATGGGACCTCCATGAGCCGGCTCGCGGTCGGTTCGGCAACCGCGACGGTGCGTGCCGGTGAAACGGCCGAGGCGAACATCGTGATGAACAGCACGATAGCTCGGCTCGCAGTTTCGCCCGAACATTCCCGGTTGCGCATGGCGATCACGTATCCCCAGTCGCTACGGGTGGAAAACGCGGCGGGCGAGATCGTGCTCACGCTTCCCGAGAACATTACCCGGCAGAGCGACAACGAAGCCGTGGTCACCATCGACGCCGCCGGGACATTGACCCCACGTTCCCCCGGCACTGCGCGCATCACGATCCGTGAAATCGAATCCGGGGTGCAAACCTCCTACAGCGTCGAAGTGTTGCC
>JACMMA010000012.1 GCA_014379275.1 Armatimonadota bacterium
CTACGACGGGTATTCGCAGGTGACGCTACAGTTCAAACTGGAAAAGAACGGCGACACGGCGGCGCAGGAAGTCCGCGCCGCCGTGGATCTCGCCCTGCCTGACCTGCCGAAAGAGGCGGAAAAACCGGTTGTCAGCAAGGAGCGTACCGACGATATTCCGGTGGTGCAGTTCACGCTGTCCGCGCCGAACGAAGCCACGCGCGACCTGACCGAATACGCGAAGCGGCGACTGCTCCCGCAACTGCAGGGCTTGTCCGGTGTCGGCGGCATCGCCATCGTCGGGGGGCGGGCGCGACAAATCAACCTCGAAACCGACGGCGAGCGACTCGCGGCGTTCGGGTTGGGTGTCGCCGACGTACAGCGCGGTGTGCAGGCGCAGAACGCCCCGGTCCCCGGCGGCACACTGGATCAGGGCGCGAACCGGCTCGCCCTGCGCACCGACGGGCGCGTCCCGAACTTGGAAGCCCTCGCCGCCGTCCCGATCAAAAAAGCGGACGGACGGATTATTCACCTGCGCGACGTTGTCGACGTGTACGACAGCGAAGCGGAGGCGAAAATGCTCGCCAGTGTGGACGGAACGCCCGCGCTTCTTTTAAGCGTGCGCAAACAAAGCGGCGCGAACGCGGTCACGGTCGCGCAAACGTTCCGTGACCGGCTCGCCGAGATCGCCCCGATGCTCCCCCAAGGCTACCGTACCGAGATCGTGCGCGACGAATCCATCTTCGTGAAATCCGCGGTCGGCGACGTACAAACGCACCTCGTGTTAGGTTCGGTTCTCGCCGCCGTGGTCGTGCTGGTCTTTTTGAAGGACTGGCGGAGCACAGTAATCGCTGCCATCGCGATACCGGCGTCGATCATTTCCACGTTCGCGCTGATGCAGGCGCAGGGCTTCACGCTCAACGTCCTCACCCTGCTCGCCCTGACGCTCGCGGTCGGGATCGTGATCGACGACGCGATCCTGGTGCTGGAAAACATCGTGCGCTTCCAGCAGGAAAAAGGCATGGACAGCGTGACCGCGACACTCGAAGCGACAAAAGAGATCGGACTCGCGGTCCTCGCAACCACCTTATCTCTCGTCGCCGTCTTCGCACCGGTCGCCTTGATCCCCGGTCTGGTCGGGCGGTTCCTGCGCTCGTTCGGCTTGACCATGGCGGCGGCGATCCTGGTCTCGCTGTTCGTCGCGTTCACCGTGACGCCGATGCTTTGTAGCCGGTGGTTGAAAGATAGACTCCCAGGGCGATCCGAATCTCCTTCCGCCCACCATCACGACTGGCTAACCCCGATAGAAAACCTCTACGCCCGCATACTCCGCGCCGTGATAAAACCGGGGCGACGCTGGATCACGGTGGTTGCCGCACTCGCCACTATTGCCGCGACCGTTCCGCTCGGGATCGCCGCCAACAAGACGTTCCTGCCGCAGGATGACCAGAGCCAGTTTCAGATCGCGGTGCGAACGAAGGAAGGCACGTCGCTTGCCGAAACCGGGCGTGTGATGGAGCGGGTCGCCGCCGACGTTCGCACCCTGCCGGATGTGCGCGGGACCGTGGCTACGGTTGGCGAGATCAGCCCGAACCGGGGCATCATCCTGGTACGGATGCCGGAAAAGAACGAGCGTAAACATAAGACCACGCAGGATGCGTTGCAAGCGCGGGTTTCGTCGGCGATTTTGAGAACGAAGTACGCGGAACTGGACGCGTTGGTCACGTCGTCGGACCCGTTCACGGGGGGCGTCGCCGCGATCCAGTATGTGCTGACCGGACCGGAGCGGGAACCACTGGCGCGGGTCGCGGAGAAACTCGCTACCTCACTACGAACGGCACCTGGCGTCTCCTACGCGCGGACCACGGCGTTCGGCGGTGCTC
>JACMMA010000786.1 GCA_014379275.1 Armatimonadota bacterium
ACCGCGTCGATACTTCCCTGACGACCATCATTGAAGGCCGACCCGTCATTTTCCCGGCTTCGCGCTGGTTTGTCCCGGGCGTAGGTATCGTGAAGCAGACATTCCGAGTTGGCAACGCCGTTGTGGAGAAGCAGTTGATTTCTTATACGAGTAGTTAGCCCGGTAAACACAAAAACGTCGCGCCACAAACCATTCCTAGCGATGCCAGACAGTTTTGTCTTCCCAGATGGGGGCAATCTTACGTATCCTCCCGCCCGGGAGGACAAACAAAAAGAACGGAGAAGGAAAATTCCCCCAACACGCCGTAGTATTTGGGGAAACAAAAAAATGTTGGTCTCGCGAAGGAGCATGGGGAGTTATGGCGGCAAAACGTCCTATTCGTATCGGTCTGGTCGGTTACCAGTTTATGGGGAAAGCGCACAGCAACGCGTACCGGCAGGTGGGCAAATTCTTCCCCGAAATCGAGTTCGAACCGGTCCTCACCGCGCTATGCGGTCGGAGCGAAGAAAAAGTCAAATCAGCGGCGGAAAAATTCGGCTTTACATCTTATGAAACCGACTACCTCGCCCTCATCGCCCGCGACGACATCGACCTGATCGATATTGTCACCCCCGGCAACAGTCACGTCGACATTGCCATCAAGGCGGCGGAAGCAGGCAAAATGGTCATCTGCGAAAAGCCACTCGCGAACTCGGTCGCTAACGTTGAACCGATGGTCAAAGCCGTAAAAGACAACAACGTCCTCAACGCGGTCTGCTTTAACTACCGCTTTGTGCCGGCGGTGCGACTCGCCCGCAAAATGATCGAGGACGGTGTACTGGGAAAAATCTACCACTGGCGCAGCGTTTACTTACAGGACTGGATCGTGGACCCCAAGATGCCGCTCGTCTGGCGGTTGCAAGGTGATGTGGCAGGGTCCGGCTCACACGGCGACCTCGTCGCGCACTCGATCGACCTCGCGCATTACCTGGTAGGACCGATCACGGAAGTTTCCGGGATGCTGGACACGTTCATCAAGCAGCGCCCGCTACTCGCGGAATCCGACGACCGCCTGGGCGGACGCGCTTCCGAGGAAATGGGCGAGGTTACCGTGGATGACTCGTCGATCTTTCTGGCACGATTCCAGAGCGGCGCGGTCGGCACGTTCGAGGCGACACGCATGGCGGCGGGACGCAAGAATCATAACAAGTTCGAGATCAACGGTTCGCGTGGCTCGATAGTGTTTAATATGGAGCGCATGAACGAGCTAGAATATTACAACCATGAGGACCCCGCCGAACTACGCGGCTTCCGCACGATTCAAACCACGGACGGTGTCCACCCCTACACCGCGAGCTACTGGCCCGTAGGGCACATTATCGGCTACGAGCACACATTCGTGAACCTGATGCGCGATGTTTTGGCCGACTTCGCCGCCGGTCGCCAGACACACCCGGATTTTGTGGACGGCTTAAACTGTCAGCGGGTTCTGGATGCGGTCAGCAGTTCGTCCACAAACCGCTCCTGGCAAACGATCTAGGTGGTTGGACGGTTAGCATACAGACACTTGGTTCTTTCCTGTGGTCGAATTCACTCTGGTTATAAAGTCACACGCGGGTGGAAACGAATTGCGGTAAAATAACGTTATATTCTCGTGCGACTCGCCGCACTCATGCCCGCGATTTTAGGATACAGACTCCATGACTCGATGTTTGAAATGCGGTAGTACACTGGCCCCTCATGCTCGGTTCTGCTCCGTTTGTGGCGCGGAATCTGCTCCGCCCCCACTCCAGGGTACGGGCCCGACGAATGCGACGCAAGGATTCCATCAAACACAGAATGGGGCCAATCTGAACGCCACGCAGGGCTTCAGTCGTACGAGCGCGTTCGGCGGGGGCGACCTCGGAACAACGACCGCGTTCCATGCACAGAACGGCCAGGCTGGATCCGAGGCAGAGAACCGGAAACGCATGGCAATCGCTCTCGGCGGCGTGGCGGCACTGGTGATTGTCGCCGGCCTGATCTTCGCGTCGGCGAGCGGACTGCTCGGCGCGCGGAAGCCAAACACCGGCGGCGCGGCAGTCCTGTCCGCCCCACCCGCGCGAACGGTTCAAGCGCCAGTGCTTACCGCCCCCGCCCCGAGCACGGCAAACGCGCCGGTCATCAACGCTCCCCCGGCGAAAACTAACCCGATGCCGGCGGACGTGATCGATTACTTGCGATGGCTCAAAAAATTCGAGTCGGGTCGCCTCGCTCTGGAATCGAAAAGCGAAGCACAAATGCTCCTTGTCGTCCAGGAGTTGATAAAGGTAGGCATGGTCGGGACGAAAAGCATGGGGCTCTTGGACGGCGATTCGGAAGAAGCGTCGCGCAATGCAACCAATGCCGGTCCGACGATCGATACGCGCGCCACAAACGCCGTCATCGCGGATTGGAACACGGCGGCAGGGATCTTCCAACAGAAGGCGCCCCCGGATGTTTGCGCCAACCTTGCCAGTAACTACAACGGCGGCTTGACGAGTTCTGTGAAGGGGATGACGGAGATACTCGGTGCCGGGGTCAGGGCGGTCGAAAGCATCAACAGTGCCGGTGGGGAAAAAACCGGGGATGCAAGCGAAGTACTTTCCTTCCTGACCGACCAGAAAAACAACGCGAGTATGTCGAAAAACATCGAGGGATTTTTCAGCGCATCGGACCAATCGCTGGATCTTGTTCGCTCCCAGTACACTTCTATCCCTGCCGACATTGACAAGCCGCAGTTCTCTATCAAGAGCGGTAACGCGGGCGGCATCAATATTCCAATCCCGGGTCTCGGAATGTAGTGTTTCCGGGGAGTCTCATTCACAAGAGGAACGAGACTCCCCGGAACACTACGGGATGCGTAGTTTGGGAAGATGCGCCTCGATGATCTCTCGCTTCGCTTCGAGCTTTTGCGGCAGTTGTAGCCGCCTCCCGAGCGTTTCCACCGTTTCACCGTCCGCCAGGAAACCGGGCGTGTCGGTCGCCAGTTCGAAAAGTATCCCGCCCGGTTCGCGGTAGTAGATCGAGTGGAAATACTGCCGGTCCATGACTGGCGAGACGTGATACCCCAGTGCGAGCAGTTCGTCGCGCCATTTATCCTGCTCGGCATCGCTTGGTAACCGAAATGCGACGTGATGCACTGTCCCCGGACCGGACAGACCGCGCGCATCCCCCTCTTCCGACTCATGAAGATAAACTGCGTTCCCGGATACGTCCGAAGCGGCAGTGAATCGCCCATCGCCGTCCTGGGATATGTCGAAGCCCATCCGCTCCGTTAGCAGTTCGAGAGTCGGCGCTGCCTCGGCGACCTGTAGCGTGACACTATCAATGCCGCGAATGGCAAACTCGGGCGCTACGCAGCCCGCGTCGTTATCACCGGGACGAACATCGCCTTCTATTTCCTTCAGAATCAGTGCCAGTCCGTCGGGGTCTGCTAGCGAGATCGCGGTCTGCCGGGCATCGAACGGGACCCCATGCTCGGTCAATCGCTCGCTCCAGTGTTTCGTCGAGCCGACCGGTACGGATAACGCCGTGGAAACAACCTGCCCGGTTCCGATCCGCCCCCGCCGGATGCCACCCAGGGGAAAGAATGTCAGGATCGTCCCCGGTCGTCCTACGCCATCGCCGTAGTAGAAGTGGTACATGCCGGGGTCGTCGTAATTTATTGTCGTTTTGACCAGCTTCAGACCGAGGACGCCGACGTAGAAATCAATATTCGTTTGCGGGTCGCTCGCTAATGCCGTTACATGATGAATGCCGGTGATCATGTTCCAAGTGTCGCCGCTCCTTTCGCGGCATCGGGCGATCGGAATGACCGACTCGCCAGGAGTTGGACGATTTCGCTGATCAAACCGTCCATGGTGTATTCATTAGCGATACAGTCAGGCGTGCGAATCAGTTCCCGGCACGTCTCTGCCGTGACAGGCCCGATGGCGGCGAGGATCACCCCTTCCGGAACCGGCGTCCCCTCCATCGCCTCCACGAAGTTTCGCACCGTGGACGAGGAGGCGAAGGTGATAATATCCATCTCACCGTTTTCCATCAGTTCGCGAATCTGCTCCGCTCCCTCTGTAGCGACGACGCCCCGATAGGCGCTGACTACGTCCACGGTCGCCCCCTGCTCCCGCCAGGTGTCGGGTAGGACTTCCCGGGCTTCGGCGGCGCGAGCAAGGAGTATACGCTTCCCGGCAACGGGTTCCGGAAACTGCGCAAGAACCGCCTCCGCCAC
>JACMMA010000013.1 GCA_014379275.1 Armatimonadota bacterium
AATGGTTTTCATGGCTACTTTCATTTCAAAGCCATTGTACCGGAGGTCCCAACGCCGGCGCCGAGGGGTAAAACCCCGACGACACCTACTCAATGGGAGGACCCGCGTCGGGCCAACCGGTCTTATCCCACCGCAACGGGCGCACCTGGAGCGTGGGGATCCCTTTCGACTCCCCGTCGTAAAAGTGATTGACCAGTACGTCACGCCCCTTCTCCTGGAGTACAGCGCAGTGACCCGGACCGATGTACCGCCCCTTCGTCGCCAGAACGGGCGTACCACCGCCCGCCATCATTGACTGCCCGTCACGATCCACAAACGGTCCCTCTATCGTCTTCGCCCGTCCCACCCGGATGTTGTAGGTGCTATCCGAACCCCGGCAACAGGTATCGAACGAGACGAAGAGATAAAAATATCCCCCGCGCCGGGCGATGAACGGGGCTTCCTGGGCGTTCGGTGACGGGCGTTGCGATAAGGAGACGAGCGGGGCACCCGGTGCCGGTTTTCCTGTCCGTGAGTCGATCTTAACGAGCTTGATTCCGCTCCAGAACGAGCCGAACGATAAAGCGTCTTGATTATCGGAAAGGGGGACGACGTTGGAATCGATCGCATTGTAGTCGCTGCTGAGAAACGATTCGACCACTTTGCCCTCTTGTTTCCACTGATACTCCGGACTGGCGGGGTCCAGCGTCCTGTTCGTCGCTAATCCGATCACGGAGCGGTTTTTCCCGAACGTGGAAACGGAGTAGTACAGGTAGTAACGCCCGTGACGAAAGGAAATGTCCGGTGCCCAGAGAGCCTTGCTCCCCGGAACTTCTGTCTTCGCCCATTCGGGAACATCCTCGTCGAACGCTTTACCCAAAAACTCCCAGTGAATCAGGTCTTTGGAACGGCGCATCAGCACCCCTGGACCTGTCGAGAAGACATAGTAGTAGTCGCCCTGACGAATGATACACGGGTCGTGAACATGGCGGATCGCGTTCTCTTTTTTTTGCTCCCCCTCAGAAGGCGAAAGAGAGCCTACGGCAAGCGCCGCCAGGAAAAAACCGAGAAGAAAGATCTGTTTTTGTACTAACATACGCGGGTGCCTGTTGATAGTACCGCCTCAACCGATGAGACATTTAAACGCGAACTTAAGTCGCGGTAAATAACGCCCCGCGATAAGAACCACATCCCGGGGGACCTGGTTGCTCCCTCCTCTAATACGTCCCGGTCAGGTCGAACGCTTTTTCGCTCACCGTTTTCTTCACGGACGATGTGCGGATCTTCTCCTGAAGCAGTTCGTAGTATTTCTCCTCGTCGGTCGGGACGTTCGCCCAGTCGTCGGTCCAGGCGGACAGGAGCATGGCGTTCGCCAGTTGCACGCCGTTGATGCCCTCGCTACCTTCGGCGAGAAGCGGCTTGCCGTCATGGATCGCCGCGACCCAGCCGCGCGTGATCGCCCGGTGCTCATTCGCGTCGTAGTTGCCTTTGACGGGGATCTCACACCGCCACGTTTCCGGCTGCGCGAAGCCATCCGGACTGGTGCGCAGGAACTCGCTTACGGACTGGCTGGTGCGCCAGAACGTGATGTTGTTGCCTTCCATGCGCAGCCGCCCCCGGTCGCCGGAAATCTCCAGCCAGTTCGCGCCGGGCGCCTCGCCGGTTGTTGTGATGAACGTTCCCGTCGCGCCGTTCGCATACTCGACATATGCTGTCACGTCATCCTCGACCTCGATGTCGTGGTGTTTCCCAAACCCGCAGAAGGCGCGGACCCGCGTCGGCATCCCGCAGAACCACTGCCACAGGTCCAGGTTGTGCGGGCACTGGTTTACCAGAACGCCGCCGCCTTCGCCCGCCCAGGTCGCGCGCCAGCCGCCCGAATCGTAGTAGGACTGGGTACGAAACCAGTTCGTGATCATATACTGCGTGCGCCGTATCTCGCCGAGTTCGCCCGATGCAATCACCTCGCGCACTTTCTGGTGGACCGGGCGCGTACGTTGGTTGAACATGATTCCGAAAACGCGGTCCGATTTCGCCGCGACTTCGTTCATTTCGCGCACTTGCTTGACATACACCCCGGCGGGTTTCTCGACCAGAATATGCAGACCGAGATTCAGTGCGGCAATGGCGAGCGGGGGGTGATAGTAGTGGGGTGCGGCGATAATCACCGCGTCCACTGCGCCGGATGTCATCATCGCTTCCGCACTATCGAAACGCTGAACCGACTCCGGGAGAGATTGCGCCGCCCAATCCAGCGCGGACGCACTGCTATCCGCGACCGCCGCGAGCGTCGCCCCGGCAATGTCGCCCGTCGCCAGGTATCCGCAATGACCGCGCCCCATGTTACCGATCCCGATGACGCCGATGCGTACCGTATTGTTACTCATATACAATTGCTCCAATAGATCCCCCAAGGAATTACGTCGCTATTTTCGTGTTCCCGCCGGGGGATTCCTCCTCCACGACAAGCCATTCGCGAACTTCGGGAAACGATTCACGCAACGTCGGGAGACCTTCTTCGCCGACGACGAGTAGTGCTGTCGAGACCGCATCAGCGGCGGCGGCGGAACCCCGGTTTAGCGCGGCGGTAAGGCGAGACTGAGTCACGGGATGTTTCGTGCGCGGGTCGACGATATGATCGGCGCGCTCGTAGTTCGCGGAAACGCCCATCGCTTCCCCGTCTCGCAGGTGCCAGACCGCAACCGGATCGCGCAACCGGTTCGGCGACGCGATAGCGACCCGCCAGTCGCCCCCGCCGGGCTCTTTCCCTAGAGCGACCACCGACGACGTCCCCCCGTGTAGCAGAGCGTTGCCGATTCCGACCTCCTGCAAAACGTCCCGCGCGCGATCCAGCGCGTAGCCCTTACCTATCGCTCCCGCATCGAAGCGGACACCGGGGCGCGATGTGGCAATGAACTGTTCGCGCCAATCCACTACGAAATCCTCGCCGGGGTTTATCGTCACCGCGTCCGCGTCGCCGAGCGTCGGATCGAACGCACCGCCGGTGAGCTCGGAAAGGAGCAGGGCGAGAGGGACGAAGATGGCGAGGCGTGACGGGAGAGCGAACGTCCCGGCGGTATCGCGTATCTGCTCATTGAGTTGATACAGGACGGCATCGGAACGGTACGCCGAAAGCAACGTTTCGGTTTCGGCGATCTCGCGCAGGGCTTCCTCGCCCGCCGCCCGCAGGTCGGCATCGCTGCGTTCCCGGTCCCAGAGTACGATTTCAAAGCGGGTCCGCATCGCGAGCGACGCTACACGAACCGACGTAATAATTGTCATCATTTACTCGTCCAAATAAAAGCAAGCAGACGGCACAGGAAAACCCGGACCGCCGGTAACAAAGCATACCGAACCCTCGTATTTTGCGGTATTCTATCGTTACCTTTTACCCTATGTTCCGCGAGGAGGAATAATCTATGCTCGACTTTCTGAATGGTCATGTCCGTGGCGTGATGGATAACCATGCGACCTGCGGCGTCGGAACACTCTCGTCCCGTATCCTCGGCGACGACGGTCAGATGTTTTTGCTGTTTCTCCTCGCGATAGCCACTCTCATCGCACTTTCGATACACGAATTCGGTCATGCGTGGATGGCAGACAAACTCGGCGATCCCGGTCCGCGCAAAGATGGTCGCGTGACGCTCGCGCCGTGGGCACACCTCGACCCGCTCGGAACTCTGCTCATCGTCGCGAGCACCCTGATCGGCTTCCCGGTGGGCTGGGGCAAACCCGTCAAGACCGACCCCGAAACGTACACGGTGGACCGCAAACTCGGCGTCGCGCTGGTCGCGGGCGCCGGACCGCTGATGAACCTGCTCGCCGCCTTCGTTCTCGCCGCACCCGCGCGTTTCTTGCTCGGCGTTTTGCAGAACGGTGCCTACCCGCCGTCTTGGGAACCCTTCCTCGCGATAACGTTCCTGATCAACGTGATGGTGATGCTGGTTTCGCTCTCGCTGTTCGCGTTCAACCTGCTGCCACTCTATCCGCTCGACGGCTCGCATGTTCTGGCGAACCTGCTTCCGAACGACATCGCGGTAGTCTACGTCCGCATCATGAAACGGTACGGGACGTATCTCTTCCTGGGACTGCTCGTCTCCGGAGTTCTCAACGACATCGTCGGACCGGTCGTCATCGGGCTGTTCCGCTTCCTGCTGGGGGTATAAACCACGTTGTTTGATCTGCCAACGACGCGAGAAGACTGGGTCATCCGGATCATGACCCTCGTCTCGTTGATCGCCTCGTTAACAATACACGAGTTCGCACATGCGAAGGCGGCGGACTACCTTGGCGACGATACCCCGCGTCGCCAGGGCCGCGTCACTCTAAACCCCGTCGCCCACCTCGACCCCATCGGGACTATCGGACTGTTTGTTATTGTACTGGCGGGGTTTGGCTTCGGCTGGGGCAAGCCGGTGATCACCAACCCCCTGAACTACAGCAAGGCTTCGATGCGTGTCGGAAGCTGGTGGGTGACGGCGGCGGGACCGCTTTCGAACCTTGTAGTCGCGATTGTTTGCGCGCTACTGATCCGATTTCACGCCTTTGATTTCGACCCGACGTTTACGCTCCGCTGGGCGGGAATAACGATGGCGGTGAACCTCGGGCTGTTTTTCTTTAACCTGCTCCCGGTGCCGCCGCTGGATGGTTCGAAATTGATTCTGCCGCTGTTTAATAATCGTACGGCGGATCATCTTCAGCAGCAATACATGGTTTGGGGCATCTTCCCGATGCTGGCTCTCCTTATGCTGCGGATCCCGCAAATGGTCTTGCCCCCGCTAATAACGGGCTTCGCCACTTTTCTCCTCGGCTACTAAACCCTTCTGTTTGTGATAAAACAGAAACCATGAGTACCACCCCGACGAAAAAACGGCTCCTTTCGGGTATGCAACCGACCGGAGCCGGGAAACTTCATTTAGGCAACTATGAAGGCGCGCTCAAAGCATGGGTGCGCCTGCAAGACGAATATGAGATGTTCTGCTTCGTCGCCGACTGGCATGCGCTCACCACGCTAGCGACGAGCGGTCAGAGCATCAATGCCGACGCCCGCGAGATCGCCCTCGATTATCTTTCGGCGGGACTCGACCCCGAGAAGTGCGCGATTTTCCTTCAGTCCGAAGTGCCACAACACGCCGAGCTATTTCTGCTCCTCAGCATGTTGACCCCGGTGACGTGGTTGGAACGGGTGCCAACCTACAAGGAACGTCGCGAGATTCTGGCGGACCGTGAGGGGGGGGAGGCGGGCGTCTCTTACGGATTGCTGGGCTACCCGGTATTGCAGGCGGCAGATATCCTCGTGTACCGCGCCCACGCCGTTCCCGTCGGCAAGGATCAAGCCGCGCACCTGGAACTCTCGCGCGAGATCGCCCGGCGATTCAACCACACATATCACGTGGACTTTTTCCCCGAGCCGCAGGCGGTGATCAGCGAGACGACCGGCACACTGATCGGGCTGGACGGGCGCAAGATGAGCAAGTCGTATGACAACGCCATCTACCTGACCGACACGGCGGACGAAGTCAACGCGAAACTCAAGAAAGCGTTCACGACGCCGACACGCCTGCGCATGACCGATCCCGGGGTGCCCGAAGGCTGTTCGGTGTGTCAACTGCGCCGCATTTATGATCCGAACGGCTACCAGACGCAGTGGGACGAGTGTCGCGCGGCGTCGCGCGGATGTGTTCAGTCCAAGAAGGAAACGGCGGAGATACTGAACGCCGCGCTGGAGCCGTTGCGCGAACGTCGCAAGATGTACGCCGACGATCCGGCGCAGTTAGACCTGATTCTAAAACAGGGTGCGCAAAAAGCGAGGGATACCGCCGAGGATACGTTGCGTGAGGTCCGCAAGATGATGCGATTGGTGAACGTTTTTTAGCCACTCGAGCAACCAGAAAAAGGAAGGCGCGTCTCGTAGCGAGACGCGCCTTCTTTCCCCATATACACCGCTACGCGCGGTCCACTATCCGATGTCCCTTACGCCGGGACGAGCTTACTCGCCTTCGCAGACGTTTATACAGCCGACTGGACTTTGTCTTTGGCTTCCGACAGTTGCGCCTGCACCTTCCCCATGGCCTCATTCATCTGGACCTTGGCGCTTGCCTTGCCCTCGACGAGTTGCTCTTTCG
>JACMMA010000787.1 GCA_014379275.1 Armatimonadota bacterium
CGGATTCAGGGCCGGTTCGCGGTCGCGTGTCGCCTGGAGCGAAAGCGGGGCGGGGGCGGGGAAGATCGGGTCGCGAGCGAGCATATGATACATGCCCAGACCGACGCCGACCATCCACTTCGGCATCGGCGCGTCTTTGTAGGACGGAATCAGGAGTGAGAGGGGATGGACCAGATGCGGTCGCTGGCGGACGATGATGCCGCGCTCGCGGAGCGACTCGCGCACCAGATCAATCTCGCCGTACTGCAGGTAGCGCAACCCGCCATGGATCAGGCGCGAGGACGCCGAAGTGGTTCCGCCGCCCCAATCGCCCTTCTCCACGATACAGACGGACAAACCCCGCGCCGCCGCGTCCGCCGCGATACCCAATCCGTTGATTCCACCCCCAATGACTAAAAGATCGTACTGCTCCATCACTGACTTTCTAAGAACCGTTTCCGGTCTGCGCGATCAATGCACGTAGTCGCTCGATTTCGGCTTCCGCCGTTCGCCGCGCCTGCGCCTCCGAATTTGCGCGTTCGCTTTCGGCGTCCGCGCGTTCGCTTTCGGCATTCGCCCGTGCTTTTTCGGCGTTCGCCCGTTCTCGCTCCCGGTCGCGTTCCTGAGTTCGGAATTCGATCGGTCGCCCAAAATTACCATCACGCCGGGCGCGACGGAATCGCCTTTTGTGGGTTACGTCAGCAATACGGACATCCGGTTATCACTCCTTTCGCACGCGCTTATTGTATCGCTTACAGGCAGGATTCGAGCACCGCGCGGGCGTCGGCTTCCGTGACCGGGCGCGGGTTCGCTTTGGTGCTTCCCGAACTCATCGCCTCTTTCGCGACGGCGTCCAGGTGCTCCTCGCGCAAGCCAATTTCGGAGAGTCGGCTCGGGATTTCCAACATCCTTAATATTCGCTCCGAATATTTCGCCACCGTCTCTGCTCCTAAGCCGGTCATATAGTTCTCCGCGAACATGATGATGCCGGACGCGATCTGATCGTATTTCATTCCTGTCATGAACCGAATCGGATCGTTTCCCAGGTCGCTCATCGCGTTGAATCGCGTCACAGCGGGCATGAGTAGTCCGCACAATAATCCATGCGGTGCACCGGTGATTGCTCCGATGGGGTGCGCTAATCCATGTACCAAACCTAACCGGCTCGTGTTGAGCGCGACTCCCGCCAGATATGAGCCGAGAAGCATGTCTTCACGCGGTTGCCGACTTTGCGGGGCACCGAAGGCGTTGACGACGGAATCCGAAATGAGTTTCGTCGCTTTTCCAGAAAGACTATCCGTCAGCGGGTTCGCGCCGATCGAGGTGTAGGCTTCGACCGCCTGTACGAACGCGTCCATGCCGGAGTACGCGGTCACGGCGGGCGGGCAGGATACGGTCAGTTCGGCGTCGAGGAACGCGGTCACGGGCATCATCGCGCCGCCGCGAATACTCGCTTTTCGCTTCGCTTCCTTGTCCGTGTAAACGCCGACCCAGGTCGCCTCACTTCCAGTTCCCGCCGTGGTCGGCACCGCGAGTATCGGGCGGCTGACAGTTTCCGGGACATTTACCTTGCCGCTGTGGTATGCGCGCGCGTCATGTCCCGTTCCCCCTAGCGCCGCAGCCCCTTTCGCGACATCCAAAACGGAACCGCCGCCGATGGCGATCACCGAGTCCGCACCTTCGGCGGCGTTCATCGCGGCTTGCAGGGCGTCGAGGTCCGGTTCGGGCGGGACGCCGGTATGAACCGTCGGCGACAGTCCCGCCTTGTGTAGCGAAGCAAGGATAGCGTCGAGTATTCCGGACTTCGCGAGCGATGACCCGGCGACAACGAGCGGACGACTGCCGAGGCGTTTAGCTTCGTCAGCCAAGTGCCCGTTGGTCGCGCCGCCCCATTCCATAGACACTCTGCCGGGTGTCACAAAGGTAAACTTCTGCAATTCTGAAACTCCTGTGTTCTTCTGCGTTTTGTTTCGCCACCCCCCGCGCTTTTCCCTGCCTGTTTTTTTGCGGACGTTACAACCTGTAACGATGCTGTAACGGTGGCTTGTTATGCTGGAATCTGTCAGCAAATATGACCCGAAGGAAAAACACATGCATACGCGAATCGCTTTCACTTTCATCTCCGTCTCGCTGGTCGCCGCCCTCGCCGCCCCGGCGAACGCCCAATACATCGCCCGCAAACTTCAGCGCGAAAGTCACCTGGTCACAGCGTCCGGTATCAGCGGCGACCGCGTCGTTGGAAGTTACGGGGCGCAATACGGCGTCCGCAACCGTTACGACGGGGTCGTTTGGGGCACCGCGAACGGTGTTCCTTCGTACGAAATGGACGGCGCGACATCGTTTCTGGATGTTAACAGCGACTGGGTGATCGAGAACGGCGAGGGGTGGAGCATCTATTCGGGATATAGCCCGCATGTCGCCCGCAACCTTGTCACCGGGGTTTCGTACTCCCTCGGATACGGCGCGTGGAGCCAGAGTAGCGGTCACTCCGCCGTCACTACCGGGATTCGCGGCGACTGGGCGTGGGGGAATCAGACCCATTATGCGATGGGACCGCGTGCGTACTACTACATCTACGGCTCGAATCTGGTGAACCTTCCCACCGGCGAAACACGCAACTACTCGTGGGACAACGGCGCGTACTCGTATTACCAGAGGCAATTCGTGGACGTTTCCGACGGGAAGGTATTGGAAAGAACTTACGGCAGCTATTCGTTGATCGACATTGAATCGGGCGTCCGCACGCCCCTCACCCTCCCGATTAGCGCGGTCGGCATGAGTGGCACTCAGATCGCCGGAAATTCCGCCAGTGGCGCGGCTCTGCACGACTACACGAACGGGCAGACGGTGACGCTGAGCAAATCTGGCATGAGCAACACCATGATGAAGCAGAACGCGCTTCGTTGGGACAATACGACCGGGGCGATGACCAACCTGCAAAACTTTTTAGGAGGTACTTACACCGCGTCCGCCGTCATCAATCTGGATAAAGCAAATGCGAATGGCGCGATTCTCGTGTCTGCGGATCGTGCCGGGGGGACTGATTTCATCGCCCTGCGGCAGTTCACCGGAACCGTGGTCGGCGTCGGGGAGGGGGAGATCGCGACGTTCGAGGAAGACCACGAACAGACCGGAGGCGTGGTCGTCAACGAAGGAACGATCCAATGGACCAACCCGCCGCGCTGGTGGAACCTGCAAAAAGGCCTGTTGACCGGAACCGGTAACTTTTACGGCAACATCAACAACACCGGTGGCGGCACGCTGTCGGGAGGCGGCGCGGGGGGCGGAACCGGCGACGCTGCGGATCTCGCTCGGGTCGGTCGCCGCGCTGGCCTTCCTCCTGACCCTGATGTTCGCGGTTGTGCGGTTGCCGCGGCCACGTTCGGGGTAGGAGGCCGAACGTGGGAAAGAAGGTTCTGGTGGTCACGACCGTCACTGCGGACGAGTCCGAGCTTCGAGGCGAGCTCGCGGACGCGGACGAGATCCGCGTGGTCGCTCCGGCGGCGAAGATCTCCCGGCTCGATTGGCTCACGAACGCAGAGGACGACGCGCGCGCCGAGGCCGAGCAGGCGGCCGAGGATGTCGCCGATGCCGCCGCCGGCGACGCACGCGTGCAGGTCGATCCCACGAGCCAGAACACCGATGCGGCGGAAAACGTGACCGACGCCCTTCGGAACTTCCCGGCGGACGAGATCGTCGTGTTGACGCGGCCCGGTGAGGACGCGACCTGGCTCGAGGACGAGGCCGCGCGGAAGGCCCTCGAGGCCCACGGAATCCCGGTTCGACACTTGGAGCTCGCCGACTCTTGAGTCGGTAGGGTCTGCGCCGTGCGGAAGGCGCTGACTCTGCTCGTCCTGGCCGCCGGCTTGCTGCTCGCCGCCGGCTGTGGAGGCGACGACAACGAGAGCGCCGGCGGCACCACCGAGCCAACGGCGTCCTGCGACAAGGCTTCGCTCGAGCTCCGCACCGCCGGCCAGCTGACCATCGGGACCGACAACCCGGCCTTCCCGCCGTGGTTCGAGGGGACGAAGGAGTTCGATCCCTGGGATCCGACGACGGAGCCCACCAAGAAGGGCTACGAGCAGGAAGTCGCTTACGGGATCGCGAAGGAGCTTGGCTTCACCGACGCCGAGGTCAAGTGGACGGTCGTCCCGTTCAACCAGTCGTTCCGGCCGGGCCCGAAGAAGTTCGACTTCGACATCAACCAGATCTCGTACAAGCCGGAGCGCGCGAAGGCGGTCGACTTCAGCGACTCGTACTACGACGTCGAGCAGGCGATCGTCGTCCTGGACGGCACACCGATCGCGAAGGCCAAGTCGATCGACGAGCTCAAGGACTTCAAGCTCGGCGCCCAGA